>NZ_NFLO01000018.1:0-77608 GCF_002160935.1 Drancourtella sp. An12
CACAGTTGGGTTTTCAAAGCTATCAACATAATAACAGCAGTCAAATCTGTGTCCACAATATAGGATTAAATCTCAAAATACGTACAAAAAGGATTTTACCCGTGTCCTCTTTATAGGGCTCATTTTAAAGACATCTGTACGGTTACATCTTTAAAAGGGTAAAAAGCAGCGGTAGAGAATAAGACATTTGTACGGATTAAATGCCCGAAAAAAGAAAAGTAACCGTACGGAACAAGAAAAGTGTACGGATTAAATGCTAAGAAAGGAAAAAGTAACCGTATGAGACAAAGAAAGTATACGGTTTCAAGAGTCAAAAAAGAAAAATAACCGTACGGACAGAGGATTCATACGGTTACAGGAGCAGATGTCTGGTTCCAGCGGTAGAGAACGCTGGAAAGCCGGGAGACAAGGACAAGTTAAGATGAGGAGACTTCCAAAGAGGAGGGCGACATCAGGTTTGATGCTGTCTTCCTCTTTCTTGTTACGGTGGAAACATTTTTAGTACATAATCATTTACCTGACATTTGGACATATTTACCTGACATCTTGAACTGGCATAAAAGTGTGAAATGATTATAATTAGTTGTAGTAAAAACGAGAAGATTACGGATCGCAAGATCAGGGGAAAAAGGAGGAGCAGAGATGGCGGTTTGTTTTCACAAATCATCGATGGAATTTCATCTGTATAATCAGAACATCAGCTATATTTTGAATGTACTGGAGAATGGACAGATCGGACATACTTATTTTGGAAAGAAATTACGGGACAGGGAGAGTTTTGCGCATATGCTGAATTTCCGTGCAAGACCGATGTCTGTATGTCCGTTTGAAGGAAAACTGGAATTTTCCATGGAGCACATCAAGCAGGAATACCCGGTGTACGGATCAGGGGATATGAGATATCCGGCTCTTGAGATTCTTCAGGAAAACGGCAGCCGGATATCCGAGTTCCTTTACAAAGGACACAGCATTTATCAGGGAAAACCGGAGCTTTCCGGACTGCCGGCAACCTATGTAGAGAAAGAAGAGGAAGCGGATACACTCGAACTGTATCTGGAAGATCAGGTATCCGGTACGGAAATTACTTTATATTATACAATCTTTGCGAATGTTCCGGCAGTTGCACGTAGTGCGAAGATTACGCAGAAGGGAGATCAGGAAATTGTTCTGGACCGGGCAATGAGTATGAGTGTTGATCTTCCGGATATGGATTTTGAGATGATCGAGCTGACCGGAGCATGGGCAAGGGAACGTTCGGTCAAGGAGAGAAAGCTGGAGCATGGAGTGCAGGCAGTATACAGTCTGCGTGGATGCAGCAGCCACAATTATAATCCGTTTCTGGCTTTGAAGCGGGAGGAGACGACAGAGGGAAATGGAGAAGTCTATGGGTTCAGCCTGGTCTACAGCGGAAATTTCCTTGCGCAGGCGGATGTCGACACGTATGACACAACAAGAGTGACGATGGGAATTCATCCGGATACTTTTTCCTGGAATCTGAGACCGGGAGAGACCTTCCAGACTCCGGAGGCTGTGATGGTATATTCGGATCACGGACTGAATGGTATGAGCCAGGCATATCATACGCTTTACCGGAGCCGCCTTGCAAGAGGATTCTGGAGAGACCGGGAAAGACCGGTTCTCATCAACAACTGGGAAGCAACCTATTTTGATTTTGACGAGGACAAGATTCTTGAAATTGTAAAAACAGCAAAAGAGCTTGGAGTGGAACTGTTTGTGCTGGATGACGGATGGTTTGGAAAGCGTAATGACGACACCTCTTCTCTGGGCGACTGGTATCCGAATCTGGAAAAACTGCCGGACGGCATTACGGGAGTGGCCAGAAGGGTAGAGGAAATGGGACTGAAATTCGGACTCTGGTTTGAGCCGGAAATGACGAATAAAGAAAGCCGACTTTACAGGGAGCATCCAGACTGGATTTTGTCAGTGCCGGGAAGAAAGGTGTCGGTGGGACGTAATCAGTATGTCCTTGATTTTTCCAGAGAAGAAGTTGTGAACGCGATCTTTGAACAGATGAAAAAGGTTCTGACAGAAGCTCCGATTTCCTATATTAAATGGGATATGAACCGGAGTATGTCTGAAGTGTATTCGGCGGGTGCCGGTGCAAAGGATCAGGGAAAAGTCATGCACAAGTACATACTGGGTGTGTACCGGCTTTACGATATGCTGACGAAGGAATTTCCGGAAATCCTGTTTGAGTCCTGCGCAAGCGGCGGGGCGAGATTTGATCCGGGACTTCTTTACTATGCGCCGCAGTGTTGGACATCTGATGATACGGATGCGGTAGAGCGATGCAAAATCCAGTACGGAACCTCTTTTGTCTATCCGGTCAGCAGCATGGGAGCCCATGTGTCTGCGGTGCCGAATCATCAGCTGCTTCGAAACACGTCTCTGGAAACACGTGCGAATGTGGCGTATTTTGGAACTTTTGGGTATGAGCTGGATCCGAACAGGCTGACAGAAGAAGAAAAAGAAGAGGTCAAAGCACAGATTACGTTTATGAAACAGTACCGTCACCTGATTCAGTACGGCACTTTTTACCGGCTGTTAAGTCCGTTTGAGGGAAATGAGACGGCGTGGATGGTCGTATCAGAAGATAAAACCCGGGCGATTGTCGGATATTACAAGGTCCTGCAGTCTGTGAACGGACCGTATAAAAAAGTCAGGCTTCAGGGGCTGGATCCGGACCGGAAGTATCATGTCGCCGGGATGGAGCCAGGAAAATACGAGGAAGATCTCTACGGAGATGAACTTCTCTGGTACGGCCTGAATGTGTCCGATGCCTCCTCCGGGGAGAATAAAGAGAAGTACAACGGAAAGAACGGGGACTATCAGTCCCGGCTGTATCTCTTAAGCTCCATCGAATAAGGATTCGTTTTCTTATCCTGGCGGTACCGGGAAGGGCTTGTTCCATTGACCTTCCGGAATGCCTTGGAGAAAGAAAAGGTGCTGGAGTATCCGCAGGAATAGGCAATGTGTTCAATGGGGAGACTGGTATTTTCCAGGAGTTCACACGCCTTAGTCATGCGGTATTTGACGAGAAACTGCTGTGGAGACAGGTGTACAGTCTTTAAGAACAGTTCCGTCAGATAACTCCGGTTGAGGGATAGAAAGTCTGCGATTTCTTGAACGGATACCGGGTTCTGATAGTTCTTATATATATAGGAAATGGCCTGGCTGACATAGACGTCTGCAACCTTTTTACTGCTTTTGCTTTTGTAGCCGGAGCCTTCGATCAGGAGGGCCAGAAACTGCAGCAGAACCCCTTGAATATAAATTTCATTCTGGAAGCTCATCTTATGGTGGGCGATCATATCCAGGACATAGCTCTTTGCCTTCTCCGGGTCCGGGCAGGTAAAGACCGGGTGGTCCGGCGTGATTCCGATCAGCTCGAAGTAGCGGGCAATGTCGGTGCCGGCAACGGAAACCCAGACATAACTCCACGGATCCGTCTCATCGGCCTGATAGAAGGTGAGCCTGTCAGGCCGAATCAAAAAGCCCTGCCCCGTTTCGATGGAATAACTGTTTTCTCCGGAATAAAAAGTTCCCTTTCCTTTTGTGCATATATGAAATATGTAGGAGTCCCGGACAGCAGGTCCATAGGAATAAAGGGGCGGGCAATCCTGCATTCCGCAGAAAAGCATATAAATTTCCTGAAAAAGATTACTGTTAAATTCTGAAAAAGTCTGTATCTGGTCCATATAATCCCCTCCCCTGAGCGGTTTTTCTTGAGTGTAGCATGAGAAAAAAGAATTGTAAATAAAAAAGGGGATTGCGCGATTACATGCGGAGCGGTAGAATGGAAAAATATGAGTAAAAAAAGGAATGCGAGAAGGGAGAACAGCTATGGAAAACAATATGACAAAGGGAAGTCCCGGAAAGCTGATTGTCCGGTTTACGATGCCGGTTTTTATAGGAAATGTGTTCCAGCAGTTTTATAATATGGTGGATGCCGTGGTTGTCGGGAAATTTGTCGGGACAAAGGCACTTGCAGGAGTCGGGGCGACAGGGACGATCAATTTCCTGATTATCGGATTTCTGATCGGGCTGACTGCCGGGTTTACCGTGTTGACGGCGCAGAAATTCGGTGCAGGCGATATGAATGCAATGAGGAAAACAGTGGCGTCTGCCGCGATTCTGTCGTTGATTGTCTCCGTGGTGATGACAGCGGCCAGCGTGATCTTTATGAAAGACCTGTTGAGACTTCTGAATACGCCGGAAGACATTTTTGACTATGCGTACGAATATATTGTCATTATCTGTGCCGGGATTTTTGCCCAGGTACTTTATAATCTGCTTTCCAGTATTTTAAGAGCACTCGGCAACAGCCGGACACCGCTTTATTTTCTGATTCTGGCGGCGCTTCTGAACGTCGTGCTGGATCTGGTGTTCATCATCTGTTTTGGCATGGGACCGGCAGGGGCGGCTTATGCGACTGTCATTTCTCAGGGCGTGTCGGGGGCGGCATGTCTGATTTACATCTGGAAGGCGGTGCCGCATCTGCATCTCCACAAAGAAGACTGGAAAGTGGAAGGAGATCTTTTGAGGACACAGATGCGGATCGGATTTCCGATGGCGCTTCAGTATTCGATTACTGCTATCGGGACAATGATGGTGCAGTCCGCGCTGAATCTGCTCGGCTCCATCTCCGTTGCGGCCTTTACGGCAGCCAGCAAGATCGAGCAGATTGTAACTCAGGCCTATGTGGCTCTTGGAACGGCCATGGCGACCTATTGTGCCCAGAATATGGGAGCGGGAGATATCAAAAGAATCCGGCGGGGATTCCGCTCGGCAACCATCATCGGTTCCGTCTATTCGGTTGTGGTTGCGGTGCTGATGGTCCTGGGCGGACATTATCTTACGTATCTCTTTGTAGAAGCTGCGGATGTACCGCAGGTAATCGGCGGAGTCCGGACGTATCTGATCTGTGTGTCTGTATTCTTCATCCCGCTGACTGTGGTGAACCTGTACCGCAACGGAATTCAGGGAATGGGATACGGATTCCTCCCGATGACTGCGGGAATTGCCGAATTGATCGGAAGAGGTGTGGTGGCAATGATTGCCTCACGTCACAGAAGTTACGTGGGCGCCTGCCTTGCCAGTCCGATGGCATGGATTCTTGCGGGAAGCCTGCTTCTGGTCATGTACTTTAAAATCATGAAGGGACTGGAGCAAAACCGGGAAGCGGAATCATAAAACGGAACAGTGTGCGTATAATTAAGGGACGATATGCGAAGGAGCACAGAATATGCAGTTTGTTTTATTTCTGTCTCAGTACATCGTCCCTTTTCTGATTTTTACGATTGTTGTCTCCGGAATTCTGGAACGGGTACAGGTTTACGAGACATTTATCAAAGGGGCGAAGGATGGGTTTTATACGGTGTTGAAGATCATGCCGACACTCGTAGGGCTGATGGTGGCAGTGGGAGTACTCCGGGCCTCAGGTTTTCTGGAGTTTCTGTCCGGAATTCTGGGACAGTGGACGGAGAAAATCGGATTCCCGGGAGAGCTGGTACCTCTTTCTGTCGTCAAAATGTTTTCCTCGTCGGCGGCTACCGGACTTTTGACGGATATTTACAAGGAATTCGGGACAGACTCTTACATAGGGAGGATCGCCTCCATCTCCATGGCGTGTACGGAGACGATTTTTTATACGATGTCTGTGTATTTTATGACTGCAAAGGTGAAAAAGACAAGATATACACTGGCCGGAGCGATGATTGCGACGGCGGCCGGACTTGCGGCGAGTGTATGGCTTGCCGGAAAAATGTAAATAATTTATTAAAAAACAAATTTAGGGATAGATTTTTTTTGTAATATAGATTATACTGGTCATAAATAAAAATAGTAATTCTTACTATTTGCATAGGAAGAAAGGAGAATATAAAATGCAGAAATATGTTTGCGAACCATGCGGATATGTATATGACCCGGAAGTAGGTGATCCGGATAACGGAATTGCACCGGGAACAGCTTTTGAAGACCTTCCGGAAGACTGGGTATGCCCGATCTGCGGTATGGGAAAAGAAGTATTCGTAGCAGAATAATAGAAATGAAACGAAAGAGAAGACAGACCGGTCCGGGGCAGATGCCCTGTGTGACCGCTGTCTTCTCTTTTTTCTATGCGTCCGTTTTTTCCAGTTCTTCTCTGATCAGATCAAAAGGAGCCGGCCCGATATCCAGAACAAACTTATGAAACCGTTTCTGGGAAAAATTTTCGCCCCAGCGGGTCATGGCCTCTTTTTTCAGTTCCAGAAATTCCAGATAGCCGAAATAATATTTTGCGTAGTTGGCCGGATCCCCCAGAATCAGCTGATAGATTTCCGAAATGCTGTCTTTGTCACCGATACCGTATTGGAAGAAGAAAGCAAGCGTGTCTTCTTCCGACCAGCCTTTTTCATGGATTCCGATATCGGCCAGAGCATAGAGACCGAGGATGATAGAAGCGTTTTTCTGCTGGATAACGGCCTCTTCTTTGGAGATCGGCGCCAGATAGTAGGACATCATTTCTGTGTAGGTGGCCCATCCCTCCACATATCCGCCAAAGTTCAGGACGGTGCGGATCGGATCCGGATCCTGCGAAAGAAAATAGGTCGTCTGGTAGAGGTGGCCCGGATAGCCTTCATGGGCCAGTGTGGTGAAAAGGTTTAAGCCTTCCATTTCATGTCGCGGGTTGATGTAAATCGTATTTTGGGTACTGTCGTCGATGGGCGGGATGAGATAAAAGGCGGGGCTTAAATATTCCTGCGTGGATGTTGGCACCTGCTTGACGGTAAAGGAAACGTCCGGGATGTCAGGAAAGGACGTCTCCATTTTCTGTTTCAGTTCCAGGAGGATGGATTCCGGGGAGGATTCCTGAAGGACAACGTCCGACACGATTCCGGAGGCGGGAAGTGCCGCTTTCATCTCTTTCATATCAGAGATGATCCGGGAGGCGGCGAGCTGCTCAAGTTCCTCGACGGAACGGTCCGTTCCGATTTCCTGTTTCAGAAATGCTTCATAGCATTCTTTGCCGTCCGGGAGACTGCAAAGCCCCGTGTCGGAAGTGCCGGAACCTTTCAGGGCGGTCAGGCCGTCTATCAGAATCTGGTAAGCCGGAAAAACCTGAGTAGTCAGAAGATCTGTGTTTTTGGCTGTGTACAGGATCCGCTCGCTGTCCGATAGCGTACCCATCTCGTCAAGGCGTTCTTCAAAGGAGGAGAGAAGATAGTGATCTTCTCCCATGGAGACGAAGTCCTGACATTCCTGGATGACGGCGTCCGCTCTGTCGTCAGACATGAAAAGGCCAGCCTCGGATTTGGCCTGTTCGAAGTCAATCAGAGACTGAAAGTAATCCGGCATGGTAGAAAGAAGTGACAGGTATGTATCAATATCCTCTGTCGTCTCAAAAGTAAATTCAGAGAGCAGAACCGGAAGCTGGGACTGGGTTCCGGTGAGCGGACTTAACGGCTCTTCATATAGAAGATATTCGGAACAGGAAAGGGCGGTCTCAAGATAAGAATCCAGAATCCGCCAGGTGAGCTGATTTTCTTTGGACAGCTTTTTTGGCGAAAAGCGGTCAAGTGCTGCCAGAGTATTTTCCAGAGATGCTCCGGAACTCTCGGGAGAGGATACAAAGGTACCGAAGGTGACAGGCGCATCCAGAATCCCGTAACTTTCCGGATCCTTTAAATTAAAGTGCAGGCTGATGGAATCGCCGGACACCTCCTGGAAGAAAAGTGTTTTTGTAAATGCTTCAAACTGTTTATCCGTGCTGTTTGAGGTGATCGTTCTGGAAAAGAAAGAATCCGGGTCCGAAGAGGGCGGAAGAAAGGAATAAATCAGCAGAGAGACAGCAGCCAGGCTGACCGCAGCCAGAAGGACAAACCGGACTTTTTTTCTGCGAAAACATGAGAAAACTGGGAGTGAAAATTTCATAAATTCAGGCTCCAGATAGAATTTGTCATATTATATGTGAAATAGTGCGGTCAAATGTTAAACTTTTGAAATAACCATTGCATTTTATTTTAAAAGTTGTATGATAAGAGATAATTGCAAATTATACAAAAAGGGGGCTTTCTATGGACTCTGTAATCAACAAATTGACGGAAATTGAGCAGACTGCATCGGCGATTGTAGCGCATGCAGAGGCTGAGAAAGAGAAACTCGACAGGGAATACGAAGAGAAGAGAAAGGCATTTGACCTTCGGATGGAGGAGGAGACAAAAGCCCGGATCGAAAAGATTCAGGAGGGGCTTGAGCATGATAAGGAGAACCTTCTTACCGGTCAGGAAAATACAAGCCGGGAGCTCATCGCATCCCTTCAAAAGGAGTATGAGGAGAAGCATACATTGTATGCAGAAGATATTTTAAAGCGGATCACAGAGGTGTAGCTTATGGGAAATTTACTTGCCTACAGTGGGATTGTCACGAAGCTAAGGGCAATGGAGGCCAAACTCCTTACAAAAGAGCAGTTTGATGAGATCATGGTCATGAGCAGTGTGCCGGAAGTGGTTTCTTACCTGATTCAGAATACTGTATACAGGGAAATCCTGGAGAATCTGGAGCCGTCCCTTGTACACAGGGGGAACATCGAGAAGCTTCTGGAACTGTCCTTGTACCATGATTACACGAAGATTTACCGTTTCTGCACACTGGAGCAGAGAAAGTTTTTAAAGCTTTATCTGAAGCGGTACGAAGTGGAGCTGATCAACTATTGTCTGAGGATCGTCATCAACCACTATCAGGAGCCTTTCGATCTGAACCATAAGAAAGCATTTTTTGACCGGTATTCGCAGATTTCCATCGAAAAGCTGATCCACGTAAGAACAACAGATGAGCTGATTGAAAACCTGAAGGGAACGGAATACTATGAGACATTAAAGAAGCTGAGGGATTCAGGGAAGGCGACACTGTTTGATTATGATCTGGCACTGAATCTGTATTACTTTGTTTCCATGTGGAAGGATCACAAGAAGATCCTGAAGGACAAGGAGCTGGAGCTTTTTGCGAGAGATTACGGGACCCAGATCAATATGCTGAATATTCAGTGGATTTACCGGGCCAAGAAATATTTCAGCCTGTCCCCGCCGGATATTTATGCGCTGCTGATTCCGATCCAGTACAAGATCAGTACCGGGCTGGTCAAAGAGATGGTGGAAGCGCCGACTTTGGAGGAATTTCAGAATGCCGTGCAGAAGACCTCGTACGCAAGACACTATGATTTTGGCCAGAATCTGACGGTGGAAAAGATGTACGCGGATTATCTGTATTATTTGTACACGACAGACCGGAGGAGAAATCCGTACTCTATTGCGTCGATCAATACCTACCTCTTTATGAAAGAGGAGGAGATCAAAAAGCTGACGACCGTGATAGAATGTGTGCGCTATGGTGTATCCTCGGATGAGATCATGGAGTATACAGGAGGGCAGAAAAAATGATTGTAAAAATGAAATTTGTCAATATCTCAGGGCCGCGCAGTGATATTGACCGTGTGATGGATCTGTATCTGTCACGATATGAAATCCAGCTGGAATCAGCGCTTTCTGAGCTGAAGACAGTGGACAATTTAAGGCCCTTTGTGGAAATGAATCCGTACAGGGATGCACTTCTTAAAGCGGTGCAGTTTGTGGGATTTTTGGAAGATCCGGATAAGACCTTACCGGATACGAAAATGGGGCTCAATGATATTTTTGAACTGATCCGGACAACAAATGAGGAATATTTAAAACTGCAGTCACAGCAGGATCAGTGGAAAAAGAAGAAAGAAGAGATTGCGGCCAGACAGAAAGTCATCGAGCCGTTCCGGCCGATGGGCGGTGATCTTGGAAAGATCCTGAATTATAAATATATTGCCTACCGTTTCGGCAAGATGCCGGTGGAGCAGTACCAGAAGCTGGAGAAATATCTCCTGAACGATCTGGATGCGGTCTTTGTAAAAGGAGCGCAGGACGGGACATCTGTCTATGGTGCTTATTTTGCCGCACCTGCGGATCTCCAGAAGACGGATGCGGTATTCCGTTCACTTCATTTTGAGCGGATTGAGATTCCGGCGCAGTACGAAGGATCGCCGGAGGAAGCAAGCCAGAAGCTTCTGAAGGAAATGTATGAAATCCAGAAGAAAATTGATGACCTGGATAAAGAAGCGGCGAAGATGCTGGAACAGAAAGCCCCGCAGCTTGTGTGGGCGAAGCAGAGGCTGGAAGAGCTTGCTCACAATTTCGACGTCCGTAAGATGGCGGCCAGGGTGGAAGATAAAAAAGAAGATTACTATATCCTCTGCGGCTGGATGGCAGAAGAGGACGTCAAAAAGTTTATGGCGGAAGCGGAGCAGGACGACAAGGTTTTTGTTGTCGTGGAGGACGACCATGACAGCTACTTCGGAGAACCGCCGACAAAACTGGAAAACCCGAAGATTTTCAAGCCGTTCGAGATGTTCGTCGGTATGTACGGGCTGCCGTCCCACGATGAGATTGACCCGACCCTTTTTGTGGGAATCACCTATTCCTTCATCTTCGGAGTGATGTTCGGCGATGTAGGCCAGGGACTTCTGCTTGTCATTGTGGGAGCATTGATTTACCACTTTAAGAAACTCCCGCTTGCGGGAATCATTGCTACGGCAGGAGTATTCTCAACAATCTTCGGCTTCATGTTTGGAAGTGTGTTCGGATTTGAAGATATCATAGATCCTCTGTGGCTTAGGCCCATCGACCATATGACGACACTCCCGTTTGTCGGGAAACTCAATACGGTATTTATCGTGTCGATTGCCTTTGGAATGCTGCTGATTCTGGTGGCGATGGTACTTCATATTATCAATGCGTTCCGGGGACACGATGTTCAGGGCGCATGGTTTGATCAGAACGGAGTGGCCGGACTTGTCTTTTACGGATCGATTGTGGCGGTTGTGGTTCTGTTCATGACCGGACACAAGACACCGGCAGGAATCGTGCTTCTTGTGATGTTCGGAGTGCCGCTTCTTCTGATTCTCTTTAAGGAGCCGTTGACAAACACGCTTCTGAAGAAGAAAGAGAAGATGAAAGAAGGAGCAGTGATGTTCCTGGTAGAAGGATTTTTTGAACTGTTCGAGATGCTCCTGAGCTATTTTTCGAACACTCTTTCTTTCGTGCGTATCGGAGCCTTTGCCGTCAGCCATGCGGCGATGATGGAGGTCGTACTGATGCTTGCCGGAGTAGAGGGCGGGCATACAAACTGGGTGGTGATCGTGCTTGGAAACCTGTTTGTCTGTCTGATGGAAGGACTTGTAGTCGGAATCCAGGTACTTCGTCTGGAATACTATGAGATGTTCAGCCGGTTCTATAAAGGAAGCGGAAGAAAGTTTGAGCCATATAACAAAAACAGAAAAATGGAAAAATAAAGGAGGACTTTATTATGACTCTTGCAGCGAGAATAGCGCTAATTGCAGCACTGATCTTAAGTATTATCATTCCGTTTGGATATTATCTGATCGGAGAGAAGAACAAAGGGCGTTACAAACGTGCCATTGGAGTGAATGTATTTTTCTTCTTCGGAGCATTCGTTCTGGCATCGATTATGATGTTTGCAGGACCGAATGTACAGGCGGCGGATGCGGCAGCCTCTGCCTCTACAGCAACGGGAATGGGCTATATCGCGGCCGCACTGGTTACCGGTTTATCCTGTATCGGCGGCGGTATCGCCGTGGCAAGTGCAGCGAGCGCGGCACTTGGCGCGATCAGCGAGGACTCCAGCGTCCTTGGTAAGTCGCTGATTTTCGTAGGACTTGCAGAAGGTGTCTGCCTGTACGGGCTGATCATCTCCTTCATGATCCTGGGACAGTTATAAGATGAAGATGTTTCTGATCAGTGATAATGTCGATACGTATACAGGAATGCGCCTTGCAGGCGTGGACGGAGTTGTCGTACACGAACGTGAGGAGCTCTATGAGGCGCTCCAGAATGTTCTGAAGGACAAGACTGTGGGGATTGTCCTTCTGACGGAGAAATTCGGGAAAGAATTTCCGGATCTCATCGACGAATTCCGTCTGGAGAGGAAAATGCCTCTGCTTGTGGAGATTCCTGACAGACACGGAACCGGACGGAGAAAAGACTTTATCACATCTTATATTACCGAAGCAATCGGACTGAAATTATAAAAGGAGGGATTCCTTTTGACATTAGATGAGAAAATTGCGAAGATTCAGACCTCCTCAATGGAGGCGGCCAGAGCAGAAGGAAATGAGATTATAACGAGTTACCGCGCGGCCCTCGACAAGGTGTTTGAGGATCATAAGCAGGAGGCCGTGCGCCAGATGGAGACCCGGATCAAAGCGGAGACAGTCAATGCCAGACAGCAGAAAAACCAGGCGATGGCAAAGGCACAGCTGGATCTGAAGAGGCAGGAAGGAAGAGTGCAGAAAGAACTAAAGGACAAGGTGTTCCGGGAGGTCATGGAACTGGTGGCATCCTATATGAAAACAGAGAAGTACCGGGACTTTCTTCTGCGCTGTATCCGGAAGTCTGTAGAATTTGCGGGCGATGAGGGATTGACAATCTATATCAATCCTTCGGATCAGGAGATGAAAGAGGAGCTGGAATTAAAGTCCGGCACCATGCTGACGATCAGCAACGAAGACTTCATCGGAGGAGTCCGGGCAGTCATCCGCGGCAGAAATATTCTGATTGATCATTCTTTCAGGACCGCTCTGAGATCGGAGTATGATGAATTTGTATTCCTGGGAGGTGATGGAGTTGTCTAAGACTGGGAAAATCTATGGAATCAACGGGCCTGTCATCTATCTGAAAGGCAATACCGGATTCGGAATGTCCGAAATGGTTTATGTGGGAAGGGATCATCTGGTCGGAGAAGTCATTGCCCTCGATAAGGACCGGACAACTATTCAGGTGTACGAGGAGTCATCGGGTCTTCGTCCGGGAGAAGAAGTGACCGCCTCCGGAAATGCAGTGTCGGTGACTCTGGCGCCCGGGATTCTGAACAATATATTTGACGGAATTGAGCGTCCGCTGGAAAAAATATCAGAGACGGGCGGAGCTTTTATTACAAAAGGAATTTCGGTCGACTCCCTCGACCGTGAAAAGAAATGGGACACCCATTTTATTGTGAAGAAAGGCGATTATGTCAACGGCGGCGATATTTTTGCGGAGGTACCGGAGACAAGAGCTATTGTCCATAAATGTATGATTCCTCCGCATCTGCACGGTACGGTCGTATCTGTGCGGGAGGACGGGCCGTACACGATCGAAGAGCCGCTTCTGACTCTGGATACAGGAAACGGACAAACGGTGGAGATTCCGATGGCCCAGAAGTGGCCGATCCGGACACCGCGCCCGGTGAGCCAGCGGTTTGCGGCATCGGTACCGCTTGTGACGGGACAGCGGATCATCGATACGATGTTCCCGATAGCAAAAGGCGGAACAGCTGCGATCCCGGGAGGATTCGGAACCGGAAAAACAATGACCCAGCATCAGATTGCCAAATGGTCCGATGCGGACATTATTATCTATATCGGATGCGGAGAGCGTGGAAATGAAATGACCCAGGTTCTGGAGGAGTTTGGGGAACTGACAGACCCGCGGACCGGAAACCCTCTGATGGACCGGACGACGCTGATTGCCAATACGTCCAACATGCCGGTGGCGGCCCGTGAGGCAAGTATCTATACGGGACTTACTCTGGCCGAGTATTACAGGGACATGGGATATGATGTGGCGATCATGGCGGACTCCACATCGAGATGGGCGGAGGCTCTTCGTGAACTTTCTGGACGTCTGGAGGAGATGCCGGCAGAAGAAGGATTCCCGGCTTACCTTGCATCCAGGCTGTCGGCTTTCTATGAGAGAGCGGGCATGATGCAGAACTTAAACGGTACGAGAGGATCAGTCAGCATTATCGGGGCGGTATCGCCTCAGGGCGGTGACTTCTCGGAGCCGGTCACACAGAATACGAAGCGGTTTGTGAGATGCTTCTGGGGACTGGACAAGAGCCTTGCCTACTCCAGACATTTCCCGGCCATCCACTGGCTTTCCAGTTACAGTGAATATTTGCAGGATCTGTCCCACTGGTATCAGGACAATGTTTCTCCGAAGTTTGTAGATTACCGGAACCGGCTGATGGCCCTTCTGAATCAGGAGAGCAGCCTTCTGGAAATCGTCAAGCTGATCGGAAGTGACGTTCTGCCGGATGACCAGAAGTTGATTCTGGAAATTGCAAGAGTCATCCGTCTGGGCTTCCTGCAGCAGAACGCTTTCCACAAAGATGATACGTGCGTCTCTCTGGAAAAGCAGTTCCTGATGATGGATACGATTTTATATCTGTACAAACAGGCACGGGCCCTTGTGACAATGGGGCATCCGATGTCGGTTTTGAAGTCGGAAAATATTTTTGAACGTGTCATTGCCATCAAGTACGATGTGCCGAATGATCGGCTGGAACTGTTTGCGCAGTACCGGCGGGACATTGATACCTTCTACCAGCGTGTGCTGGAGAAAAATGCATAAAAGGAGGGAACGAAACAGTTATGCCAATCGAATATCTTGGGCTTAGCAGCATTAACGGTCCCCTCATTGTACTGGAAGGGGTACAGGATGCGTTTTATGATGAAATTGTAGAATTTATTGTGGGAGGAAACGAGAAGCGGATTGGAAGAATCATTGAGCTTTATGGGGACAAGGCGGTCATCCAGGTCTTTGAAGGATCCGAGGGAATGTCCCTTGTCAACACCCACACCAGACTCACCGGGCATCCGATGGAGATCGGACTGTCCCGCGAGATGCTTGGAAGAACCTTTAACGGAATCGGACAGCCGATCGATGATCTGGGAACGATTGCCGTGCGAGTGAGGCGGGATGTCAATGGACTGCCGCTCAACCCGGTAAAACGGGAATATCCGAGGAACTATATTCGTACCGGGATTTCGGCAATCGATGGCCTGACTACGCTGATTCGAGGACAGAAGCTGCCGATCTTCTCCGGAAACGGACTGCCGCATGACCAGCTTGCAGCGCAGATCGTCAAGCAGGCGTCTCTGGGAGAGGATTCCGGTGAAGAGTTTGCCATTGTCTTTGCGGCCATGGGAGTCAAACACGACGTGGCGGACTTTTTCCGCAGAACTTTTGAGGAGAGCGGCGTGGCAGACCATGTGGCCATGTTCCTGAATCTGGCAAACGACCCGGTGGTGGAACGTCTGATTACGCCGAAAGTAGCGCTGACGGTTGCAGAGTATCTGGCCTTTGAGCAGAACATGCATATCCTTGTCATCCTGACGGATATGACATCCTTTGCCGAGGCCATGCGTGAGGTGTCCTCCTCCAAAGGAGAGATCCCAAGCCGGAAGGGCTTTCCGGGTTATCTGTACAGTGAACTTGCTGCAATCTATGAGAGAGCAGGCATCGTGGAGGGCGCAGGCGGTTCGGTAACGCAGATTCCGATTCTGACGATGCCGAACGATGATATTACCCACCCGATCCCGGACCTGACCGGATATATTACAGAAGGCCAGATAGTACTGGACCGGAACTTAAACGGTCAGTCCATTTATCCGCCGATCAGCGTCCTGCCGTCCCTGTCCCGTCTGATGAAAGACGGAATCGGAGAGGGTTACACAAGGGAGGATCATCAGGATCTGGCAAACCAGCTGTTTTCCGCCTACGCAAAAGTGGGGGACGCAAGAAATCTGGCATCGGTTATCGGAGAGGACGAACTTTCCCCGATCGATAAAGAATACCTTGCGTTTGGAAAGGAATTTGAAGAGAAATACATCGGTCAGGGTCCGGAGGAAAACCGTACCATCGAGGAGACACTGGATCTTGGATGGGAGCTTCTTGGACGGCTTCCGAGAGAGGAGCTGGACCGTGTTAATACGAAGATTCTGGACAAATACTATCATCCGACAAAACGGGATGAAGGTGTCACCACGAGTGCGAGTCCGGGCTCTGTAGCAAATAAAGAAATGTAAAGGGGTGAGGCTGTTGGATCCACGGACATTTCCGACAAAAGGCAACCTGATGCTTGCGAAGAATTCTCTTGCGCTTGCGAAGCAGGGATATGAACTGATGGATAAAAAGAGAAACATTCTGATCCGGGAACTGATGGATCTGATCGATCAGGCCCGCACCATTCAGGAGGAGATTGACAGCACATTTACCTATGCGTATCAATGTCTTCAGAAGGCAAATATTGAAAACGGGATCAATACGATCTCCCAGATCGCATATACGGTTCCGATCGAAGATTCGATCGTGATCCAGACAAGAAGTATCATGGGAACGGAGATCCCGCATGTGAAATATACACCGAAGACACCGGTTCCGACTTATGCGTTCAGCGCGACAAAAGAGTCCGCGGACCGGGCGGCGGAAGCTTTTCGGAAGGTGAAAGATTTGACGGTGAAGCTTTCCATGGTGGAGAATGCGGCTTACCGGCTTGCTTCCAATATTAAAAAGACGCAGAAGAGAGCCAATGCGCTGCAGAACATCACTATCCCGATGTATACACAGCTTGTATCAAGCATCAGCAACGCACTGGAAGAAAAAGACAGAGAAGAATTTACAAGGCTGAAAGTGATCAAGCGGAGAAAACAAAGTTAGAGAAAAGAGATGAAATGAGGAGGCAGAACAACGATGGACTACACGATTACAACAGATTCAAATTCGGATGTGCCGGCAGAGGTTTTGAAGAAATATGGAATCCCGGTGATTCCGCAGTACTACGCATTCGGAGATGAGGTTTACGGAGACGAAAAAAACATGTCCCCGCATGAATTTTATGAGACAATGAGAAAGGGAGAACTTCCGAAATCCATGGCAAACAATCCGGCAGTCATCCGGGAAAAATTTGAGACGGTTTTAAAAGAAGAAAAAGATATTCTCCACATCGCATTTTCCAGCGCATTGAGCGGCAGCTATAACAACGTGCGCATGGTGGCAAGGGAGCTGCTCGATGAGTATCCGGACAGGAAAATCGAGATCTTTGACTCCCTGAATGCATCCCTCGGCGAAGGTCTGTCAGTGTACCGGGCGGCAGAATTAAGGGAGCAGGGGAAAGCAATGCAGGAAGTCCTGACAGTACTGAATGAAGAACGAAGCCATATCAATGTCTGGTTTACCGTGGATGATCTGCACCATCTTCAAAGAGGAGGACGTGTCTCCAAAACGACTGCGATTGTCGGCAGCATGATCAACATCAAGCCGCTTCTTCGTATAACGGCATCAGGAGAACTGAAATCCGACGGCACTGTCCGCGGGCGGAAGAAGGCGCTGAAAACACTTGTCACCAACATGGAAAAGTCGCTGGATCCGGAACATTACGGAAAAGACCGCAAAGTGGCAATCCTTCACGGAGACTGCATGGAGGATGCCCTCGCAGTGAAGAAAATGGTAAACGATCTTGGATTTGAGGATGTCGTTATCAACGATGTCAGCCCAAGCATAGGCACACACGCAGGACCGGGCGTTGTAGGACTGGTGTACTACGGAGGGAAAGTGACGGAATAAGGAGGCGAGGCTGTGGATTCAAAAGCGATTAAGGAAATACTGGACATAGGAGAAACCATCGCAGTGGAATTCAAGCGTTGTGGGAATGGTATTGAAAGCGATGTATATGAAACAGTATGCTCTTTTCTGAACCGTTTTGGAGGAGACATTTTTTTAGGCGTACTGGATGATGGAACTGTTTTAGGGGTGCCGGAAAATGCGGCAGCTGATATGGTCAGAAACTTTATAAGCTGTGTCAGCAATCCGGCGTTGTTTACACCTACAGTTTATTTGTCACCCAAAGTCCTGAAATATGAGGGCAAGACAATTATTCATATTCATGTTTTACCAAGTGCCGAGGTTCATAGTTACAAGAAAATAATTTATGACCGGATTGATGATGCGGATGTGAAAGTAACTGCAACTTCCCAAATTGCACAAATGTATATCCGTAAACAAGAGATTTTTACGGAACGAAAACTATACCCATATGTAAAGAAAGAGGATTTGCGGATTGATATGCTTCCTAAACTTCGTATTATGGCAGAAAATCAGAGTAACGGAAGCGGACATCCGTGGAGCCGTATGACAGATGATGAATTGTTGAAAAGTGCGAGATTATATTCTATTGATCGTGTAACTGGTGAGCAGGGATTCAATCTGGCAGCGGTTATGCTTCTTGGAAAAGACGATGTAATTTTAGACATTGTACCGGCCTATGTGACAGATGCGCTTTTACGCAGAGTAAACATTGATCCATCGTGAATATACAAGCTCTTATCAGGCAAAATTTGTAATAGAAAAGGAACGGATGTATGTGGAGAATGCCAATCGTGCTTCTCAAAATATTGTGATTACACCGGATAATATGGAACCAATACCCAAAAATCCAATTATCGCATCCTTTTTTAGAAATATTGGTTATGCGGATCAGCTTGGTTCTGGTGTAAGAAATTTATTTAAATATAGTAAATTTTATTCTGGAAATGATCCCGAGTTTATTGAAGGAGATATATTTAAAATTATTGTACCATTGGATGAGGGAAATAGAGAAGAACAGACCACCCAGTCAGTCACCCAAACCACCCAGTCAGTCACCCAAACCACCCAGTCTAAAGAAAATGATCCTGAAAAAAATATTATGGAACTGATAGAACAGAATCCGTTTCTTTCTCAAAAACAAATGGCTGAAAAACTGAATTTAAATAAAAATACGTTGAAGTACTATATCAAAAAAATGAAAGAAAAGGGAGTAATTGAAAGAGTAGGAACCAATCGAAAAGGGAAGTGGATTGTTAAATCTTGACTTTCAAAAATTTCTATGCTACCATTTTTACTACATAAGCAAACGCGTAGAAGAAGAGAGTACATGTTCTGGAATCTTACAGAGAATTCCCGGATGCTGAGAGGGATGGAGAAAGGAAGATGGAAGATGGCTTCAGAGCGGCATGGATGAACACGGATGACCGTGATAATTCATGATGGGTTCCGCCCGTTACAGCGGAGGGTGCCGTCCGGCACTCGCAGAGGTCTGTCCTGCGAGGGGCAGATAAACGGAAGTGGTAACGCGGATTCGCCTTCCGGGGAAATATCCCCGGAAGGCTTTTTATTTAACAGGAAACTTTGTTCCCTGTTAAATAAAAACGCTCCGCGGGATGCGCACTCGTGCGAGGCAGAAATTTGTCGCTGACGCGACCGCACTCGGCGCGAGAGTTCCGCAAGCGGAACTCTATGTTTACTTTATAGGAAATTGCGTTTCTGGAGCAGCCCAAAAAGAACGCATGTTCATCGAACGTATGTTAGATAAACATGCGTTTGGGTATGATGATAAGGCGTTGGCAAGGTCAGAAGATATAGAAACCTTCTTCGCCAAAACCATCGTCAAATGGATCATCTTCATTTAAGAAATAATCCATATCCAGAAGATCATCCTCGCTCATACGGCGAATGTCCTCGGATGTCATCCCTTCCGGCGGATTATCCATATATTTTTTTCGCAGTTTCTCTGTACTTAGATCCATATATGTAGCCCTCCTTTAAGGAGGAGTATACCACAGGAATCAGATTTGTGGAAGTTATGCAGAGGACCTCTTTCCACGAGAACGGGACATGACTTTCTCGTACATTTCTTCCAGAGAAACGCGTTTGTGATTGAAATAAAGTTCTAAAAATAGCATGGTGGTACCGCATTCGCATTTTAACGGGTCATAACCAAAGGAAGAAAGGATGGCGGTACGCCACTGGTTGAAACTCCTGTAAATGCGGTGCTTTTCCCGGGAAATGACTCTGCGGAGTTTTTTGTCAATCTCCCTGTGTCTTGCATAAATGCCGCCATAGCGGATCATCTTAAAATGTTTTTCCGGGATATGGCGGATCAGACGCTGTATAAACTCCATGACCGGGATGGTCTCTTCCACATATTGATCATCTTCATGGCGATTGTAATGGAAAGTAACAAAGTCACCATCATAGTTGTCAATGCGGGAAGTTGCGATCACCGGACGGCCGAGATAACGGCCGATATACTTGATAGCAGTTTTCGGGTCACAGGTATTGGGCTTGGCATAGACATAGAAGCCGTCTTTGTGTTCCCGGTAGCAGCGTGCCTTTACCTTTTTAAAAGAAGGGCCGATTTTAGCTTCCAATTCGTTAAGGAGCACGGTGCGGAAAGCGTTGCGCAGATAAGTATAGTTGAAATGATGGGTCTTGCGCCAGAAACCATTGTCGCTGTAACCGCCCTCAGAAATAAGACAATGGATATGAGGGTTCCATTTGAGATCCCTGCCGAAAGTATGAAGGACCATGATGAAACCGGGAGTGAAGTTCATGGATTTATTCTGCTTAAAGAACATACGGGAAACAACGCTGTTTACGGCATGGAAAAGACAGTCAAGGAGTGAGCGGTCCTTGAGGAAAAAGTCCCGGAGCTGTTCATCAATGGTAAAGACACAATGGCGGTGGGGGACATCAATAAGTTTCAAGGACATAGAGGTCGTGCGTTCCATGGCATATTTATTACCGCAAGTAGGACAGAAGCGGCTATGACAGCGGAAGGGAACGAATTTCAGTTTGCCGCAGTGAGGGCAGCCATACATGGCTCCGCCGAAGGAAGGGTCGCCGCAGTTGAGCATCTTATCGATATTTTCCATCTCAGTTTTTCTGGGATGGAGGGTATATAAAATTTCTTCATAATGGTCTTTAAAAATAGTCTGTAAAATATTCATAAGCCTATTATGCAGGAAAACAGAACAAAAAGGAACCCCCTAATTCCCCCATGAATGGGGGCTAGGGGGCTGAAGTGTCGAAGACACTTTTTTATTTTGTAGCGTTGACTGGTGGACCGTATCAACAGGTGAAGCTGATTTTAGCGTTTATTAAAAAAGGAGAGAAAAATCTATGTGCAGTAATTGTAATGAAAAAGAAAAGTATTATATCACGACTGCGATTGCCTACACATCCGGCAAACCGCATATCGGAAATACGTATGAGTTTGTGCTTGCGGACGCAATCGCAAGATACAAAAGAAGCAAGGGCTACGATGTCTATTTCCAGACCGGAACAGATGAACATGGACAGAAGATCGAGCTGAAGGCGGAGGAAGCAGGCGTGACTCCGAAGGAGTACGTGGACAAAGTAGCTGCCCAGGTGAAAGAGATCGCTGACATGATGAACACATCATACGATCATTTTATCCGTACAACGGATGACTACCATGAGAAACAGGTGCAGAAGATCTTCAAAAAGCTGTATGATCAGGGAGACATTTATAAAGGATACTATGAAGGAATGTACTGTACTCCGTGCGAATCCTTCTTTACCGAGTCCCAGCTTGTGGACGGTAAATGTCCGGACTGTGGACGTCCGTGTACACCGGCAAAAGAAGAAGCATACTTCTTCAAAATGAGCAAATATGCGGACCGCCTGATCCAGCATATCAACGAGCATCCGGAATTTATTCAGCCGGTTGCGCGGAAAAACGAGATGATGAACAATTTCCTTCTTCCGGGACTTCAGGATCTTTGTGTATCCAGGACGTCATTTAAGTGGGGAATCCCGGTAGACTTTGATCCGAAACATGTCGTTTATGTATGGCTGGATGCGCTGACCAACTACATCACCGGAATCGGATACGATGCGGACGGAAACAGCTCTGAGCTTTTCAACAAGAACTGGCCGGCAGACCTGCACCTGATCGGAAAGGATATTATCCGTTTCCATACGATTTACTGGCCGATTTTCCTGATGGCGCTGGATCTTCCGCTTCCGAAGCAGGTATTTGGTCATCCGTGGCTTCTGCAGGGAGACGGCAAGATGAGTAAATCCAAAGGAAATGTGATCTACGCGGATGAGCTTGTCAACCTGTTCGGTGTGGATGCAGTACGTTATTTTGTGCTTCACGAAATGCCGTTTGACAACGATGGTGTCATTACATGGGAACTGATGGTAGAGAGAATGAACTCTGACCTTGCCAATACATTAGGAAACCTTGTAAACAGAACAGTTTCCATGACAAATAAGTATTTTGGCGGAACAGTGACAGATAAAGGCGTGGCAGAAGAAGTAGATGCAGACCTGAAGCGTGTGACAGAAGAGACATCCGGCAAAGTGGACGCCAAGATGGAAGACCTGAGAGTAGCAGACGCCATCACAGAGATTTTCAATCTTTTCAAACGCTGCAACAAATATATCGATGAAACAATGCCATGGGCACTTGCAAAAGAAGAGGATAAGAAAGACCGTCTTGAGACAGTGCTTTACAACCTGATTACAAGCATCTCCGAAGGAGCAAAACTACTTGCACCATATATGCCGGAGACAGCCGAAAAGATCCTCGCACAGCTTGGAGACGGCCATGTGACAGACAAGCCGGAGATTCTTTTTGCAAGAAGAGATATCAAAGAAGTGATGGAAGAAGTAGAGAAACTTCATCCTGCACAGCCGGAAGAAGCACCGCAGGAAGAGGAAGGTCCGGTGATCGATATCGAGGCAAAACCGGAAATCTCCTACGATGATTTCATGAAAATGCAGTTCCAGGTAGGCGAAATCATCAAATGTGAGGAAGTTCCGAAGTCCAAAAAACTTCTCTGCTCTCAGGTGAAGATCGGAAGCCAGGTAAAACAGATCGTGTCCGGAATCAAGAAATGGTACTCACCGGAAGAGATGGTCGGAAAGAAAGTCATGGTTCTTGTCAACCTGAAACCGGCGAAGCTGGCAGGCGTGCTTTCCGAAGGAATGATTCTCTGTGCGGAAGATGAAAATGGAAACATCGTACTGATGCAGCCTGAAAAAGACGTTCCGGCAGGAGCGGAAATCTGCTAGAAATATTATAGGAAAATCATAGGAAAAAACAGTGATTCTATCGAGTGTTTGTGCTAAAATGGTACTAGACTAAAGTACAAACGAAATGGAGGGAAACGATCAATGGAACCACAATTTTACAAGGGAAACAGAGATGCGTTTATGGAGAAGCTGGAGCCGGGCAGCCTTGCCCTGTTCTTCAGCGGAAGCCCGGTCCGTAAGACGGCTGATGAGGACTATGGCTACTTCGCGAACCGGAACTTTGTTTATCTGACCGGAATGGAGCAGAAAGATACCGTCCTTATGATGGAGAAAGATGCATCAGGATACAGGGAAACCCTGTTTATTCTTCCGCCAAACCTGATTGAGGAGAGATGGACCGGAAGCAGAATGAAACCGGAAGAGATAGAAGCAGTCTCCATGATTTCCAGCTTTGCCTACAAAGAGACATTTGAAGAAGAGCTGAAAAAGGTGCTGACTTCCGGACGGATCCAGAAGGTGTATCTGGACATTGACCGGATGGAAGGACAGGTTGTTGTCAGCGCGGCAGACAGCATGGAAGCATTCCTGAAGCAGGAATATCCATCCATGCCGATCGAAAATTCCCTGCCGATCATGAAGATGCTCCGTCTCATCAAGAAACCGTGTGAGATCCGTGCGATGGAAAAAGCGCAGGAGATCACAAAAGCCGGAATTCTTGCCATGATGACACATTCCAAACCGGGTATGTATGAATACCAGTATAAGGCAGAGTATGATTATGCACTGGCACAGCACGGCGTTCTGGAGGCGGGATTCCCGTCCATTATCAGCGCTGGAAAGAATAACTTCTGCATCCATTATTATGGATACCGCGGACAGGCTATGGACGGCGATATCGTGCTCAATGATGTAGGTGTACGCTGGGACAATGAGCTGACAGACGTATCCAGAGGATGGCCTTGCAACGGAAAGTATTCCTCCAGACAGAAACTCCTCTTCGAGTGTCAGTACAAGACTTCCGAGCACATGTTCTCCATGCTGAAACCGGGCATCCCGATGAAAGAAGTGGATGCGGAGATCCGCCGCTACTGCTTCGAGCAGCTGAAAGAAGCAGGCGTATGCAAGAGCTTTGATGATATCGGAACCTATATGTGGCATGGCGGAGCGCATCATGTCGGATTTGACACCCACGATGTCGTATCCGCAAGAGACGCCATCATCCAGCCTGGCATGGTATTCTGTGTGGATATCGGAATCTACCACGAAGAATGGGGCATCGGATTCCGTCTCGAAGACAACTGCCTCATCACAGAGGACGGATGCAGAAACCTGTCAAAGGATATCCCTAGAACAGTGGAAGACATTGAAGCGGTTATGAATTAGAAAAGAAAATGAAAAAGATATGTATTTCCGGGAATACGGAGATACATATCTTTTTTAGCAAGGAGTAGAAGATGAAAGTACAGGAATTACGGCAGATTATCAGCAGCGCTGATCGAGTCCTTTTGGAAAAAGCATTTGTAGAAACCTATAAACAGCTTACAAAGAGTCAAAAAGAAGAAGCAGACGTTCTGATCCAGGCAGTATTATCCGGAGATATGGAGAAAACAAAGAAAAAGAAAGAAACAGTAAATTTTGAAGATCTGGAGAAGCAGATCTTAACATTTATCGGAAATGCAAAAGCAGGAAATTACTTTGCGCCTAACCGTGTAATTCCAAAGAGTCAGCGTCCGAAATGGAGATTTCTTGTGAAAGGTTATTTGAAAGAGCTGGAAAAAATCAAGTCGGACAGTGAATATTGTGAGAGGGCGTTGAACCTTCTGACTAAACTTTATGAGTTGATTTGCCAGGCATGTCAATACTATCTGTTTTCCACCGATGATCCGTTTCGATCTATCGGATGGCTTCAGGGAGATTTCTATCATCTGGTCGCGGCGAAGACTTTTGAAGGAGGATATACAAGAGAAAAGATTGCAAAGATGGCCGAGTTGGCATGTACAGGGGGGCTTAGCAGAATCTCTTTGCATTACGATCAGGAAATGGAATTCATCTCCCTGCTTCATACAAGTGATGTAAAAGAAATCGCAGTGGAAGAATGCAAAGAAGCGATTAGAAAGAGAAAAGAAAAACTGACAAGTATAAAAGAGGATAGTCATTTAGCTTTTTATCTCAGGGAAGACATCGATAATTTCTGCGATTTGATTTTAGCAATTTCTCTTTTGCAGGCAGAAACAGAACAAGGCGTAAAATACTATTTTAAAAATTGTATGGAATCGAGGAAAGAAATCATTCTTTACAAAGCGTTGGAAGTAGCAGATCTGACAGGTACGAATGAGCAATGGATTGAAATTTATAAATACGGGCTTGCTAAAAAGATAAAACCAAGAGAATCGTTAATCCGGGAATATCAGGATAGAATTAAGGAGAAGAAGAAAGATGAATAAGATCCTAAGAATAAAAAAATCAGATGATAAAGAAACATCGAAAAAAGAAATAGAAAAGTTCGCCAGACAGTTTGCGCTTCCGCTGCAAAAACAGGTAATAGAAGCATTTCGCCTGGCAGATGAAGAAAAATACGAGGAAGCGGCAGGACTGTGCTGCAGAATACTGGATGAGGATGATTCAAAACCGGATATTATGGAGCTGCTCGGTCAGTGTTACTTTGCACAGGGAAATATGGCAGGAGCTGCAATGGTATTCCATGAATTAGTGGAAATAAATCCGGAGAATGCGGGATATCACCGCTCCCTTGGAATGGCTTATCATGGAATGGGTGAATTTGAGGAAGCGGTAAAGCAGTTTAAAGCAGCCGGACCGCCGGAACAATATAACCCCTTCTATTATACAAGTTACGGTGACTGCCTTCAGAAAATCGGGAAAGAAAAAGAAAGCCGGGAAATGTTCGGAATGGAGCTGGATAGATATGTAGAAACAGGAGAAATTCCACTGGCTGAATTGCTGGATGCTGTATTCCAGAATGTGCTCTATCTGGACATTTCCCTGACAAATGGGAAATATAAAGAAGATCTGGAACTGTATCTGCATTTCTTGAGCCGGATTGAGATGACGGAAAAGATGCAGGAAAACCTGGCTTCCACGGTTGTTTATTTATCCACACAGATGCGTAATAAATGGTATCGGCCGCTTTTCCGTGAACTGATTGATTATATCAGCAGGAAAAATTATCTGAGAACAGAGGGAACAAAAGAAACATTGAAATCAGCCTTTATCATATGGGAATCGTATCGTTTCCATGACGACAGAAAAGTCAGCAAAATTATGGATACAGGTCTGAATGCTATTTATAATATCCGCTATACGCTTAAAGATATACCGTGGATGGAAGACAGAGAAGATATACAAAGAGATGCACTTATTTCGGAGTGGAATCTGTGCCGATATGTGCCGGGACATCTGGAAGAAATAAAGTACATTCAGGAAAACTATCCATATAACTATGAGTGCAGCCGGAAATTTCTGGAAAGGGTAAAGCATGATCCGGAACAAACAGCAAAAGAAGTACTGGAAGAATTACAGAAATTATCCGGGCATCAAACCCTTCATGAATGGAAAGTGTTTCTTGAAGACGAATATAGTCAGATGAATGCAGAAGGCAGGGCAGAAGTTTTGGTAGATGGCTGGGAACCATACAGACGGAAAGGGGTAAAAGTAGGACGAAATGATCCGTGTCCATGCGGAAGCGGTAAGAAATATAAGAAGTGCTGCGGAAAATAAGGTGATGTCATCTAAAATAGAAAAATATATGTTTTCTACTGGCAGTCAGGTCACTGACTTGGTAAAATGGCAGTATAAAAAGTATAAGGGAAGGAGAGGGCAGTATGGCTTGCTTGAATATTCCTGTCGGAGTTTCCGATTTTGCAGAGATCCGCAAGAATGGATATTATTATGTGGATAAATCCGGTTTGATTGAGGAGTTGTTGAGGACTACGGCGACAAAAGTGACATTAATTACACGTCCGCGCCGATTTGGGAAAACACTCGGAATGAATATGCTCGCTGAATTTTTTGACATCAGGAAAGACAGTCGAGCGTTATTTGAAGGATTGGAGATTGATGAGAACACGGAACTTTGCAACCGGTGGATGAATCAGTGGCCGACTATCTTTTTTTCGCTCAGAAGGGTGGATGGACTGGATTTTTCCGGAGCATATGACATGCTGTGTTCTGTTATTACCGAGTTATGTGATAGCCACCGTTATCTTCTGGACAGTGAGAAAATTTCTCCGTATGACAGAAGTGTCATCAAGAATATTTTAAATTTTGATGCCTCAGAATCAGACATAAAAAACAGCTTACTGTCACTGACACGTGCAATGCAGGCGTACTATGGAAAACAGGTTATCTAACACAAGTACGCGAGGAGGAACTTTCCGCATCTTTGCCGGAAGATGGAACTGCCCTTCAGATTCCAAATGCAGAGATCCGGGAGATTTTTCAAACTACGATAAAAAAATGGTTTGATGACAGTGCCAGAGTCTGGAACCGCAAATCACTGTTTGATGCGGTCTGGAGCGGAAATACAGAAGTCATGACGGAAGAAATGAATAAACTGCTCCGCCGGACGATCAGTTATCACGATTATAAAGAAGACTATTACCATGCATTTCTGGCGGGAATTTTTGCAGGTGCAGGGTACATTGTGGAATCCAACAAGGAGCACGGAGAAGGAAGAAGCGATGTGGTAGTGTACGATCCGGTGGAAAGCCGGGCAGCGGTTTTTGAGGCCAAGTATTCCAAGGCATTGAAGGACATGGAGACAAGCTGTGAGGAAGCGCTGATGCAGATTGACAAGCAGATGTATGCCAGAGAATACGAGGACGATTATGATCACATCTTCTGCTATGGAATATCTTTTTTTAAGAAACGCTGTCTGGTAAAGACAAAATAAGAGTTTATGTGTGAGATAAGGAGCCAATACAATATGAAATGGAAAAAAAAGAAAGGATGTCTTTTCCTTGGAAGTCTGATACTGTCTGCTGTATTAATGGCGGGATGTTCTGGACAGGATCCGGAGACAAAGCAGCTGCGTGCACTGTGTGAGGAACTGTTTTCTTTTCCGGGCGGCAGCGCCGATCAGGTGATGGCTGCGGCACAGGATGATTCTTCGGGAACGGATACAGACACGGAAGAGCAGTCGGGCGGCTTGAGCCAGACGATCGAAGACGTTTACGGAGACTATTTTACGGAATCCGGACTTCAGAATTTTTACCGGAGCGGTTTTCCGCTGAATGTGTACTATGCAGCGCAGGAAAAAGAATGTGAGATTTCTTTTGAAACAGTCCGGAAATCAGATGACGCGGGAGAGCAGGAAAATACAGAGAAATATGAGGTGGAAGTCCGTGTAAACGGCAGCACGGTCCATCAGGAAATCGATGCGGCTTTTGAAGAGGGAAAGATCGATTACTTCTATTTTGCGGATGATGAACTTTTTGCGGCGATTGATGAAGTTTCGTAAAAAGGGATCGGATAAGAAAGAAAGGGAATCGGCGCACCGGGGAGACATGCTCCCGGTGCGCCGATGCTTTTGCTGAGTAACTTTTAGCTGAGTTCTACTTTCTCTGCTTCTTCCGGCTTGAATTCATTCTTCAGGTCGTAGATGTTGTGGCCTGTGGATTCGCTTAATACGCGGCCCTCCAGAGAGTAGCAGCGGATGAAACGTCTTCCGTCTACGCTGGACCAGTGCTCTACATCCCATGTCATATATCCGTCCTCGTCGGATTTTTTTTCTTTCAGATATAAGTCAACCTGACGTCCGCCCGGAGCCATCAGCTTGATCAGCTCTTCGGTGTCGGCGGTAAGCTCGGTTTTGTTTACCTTGTCATATACCTGCATTGTAAAGTCCCTCCTATTGATATTCTATTTGAATTATAGTATGTTTTAAATTATAATACAACCATCTTGTTGGATTTTAAGGAGTGGAAACAATGATTTTTGATACACATGCGCATTATGGCGATGAGCAGTTTGACGAGGACCGGGATGAGCTTCTGGCCGGAATGGCGGACGCCGGTGTGGGAACGATCGTAGAGATCGGAGCGTCCATGCAGTCCAGCCGGGATGCAGTACGGCTGGCAGAGAAGTACCCGTTTGTCTATGCGGCTGCGGGCGTGCACCCGGACCATGTCGGGGAGTTGAACGAGGAGGCCATGGAAGAGCTGCGGCAGATGTGCCGGAAGGAAAAGGTCGTGGCGGTCGGCGAGATCGGGCTCGATTACCACTGGGATACGGAGCCGAGAGAGGTGCAGAAGCACTGGTTTATCCGGCAGCTTAATCTGGCCAGAGAGACGGGGCTTCCGGTCAATATTCACAGCCGGGATGCGGCGGAAGATACGATGGAGATCATGAAGGAGCACGCAAAGGGGCTGGGCGGCATCATTCACTGTTTTTCCTATTCCAGGGAAATGGCAAAAGAATATGTTAAGATGGGATTTTCCATCGGAGTAGGCGGAGTGGTTACGTTTAAAAACGGAAGAAAACTTAAAGAGATTGTAAAGGAGATTCCGCTGGAGAAGCTCGTACTGGAAACAGACTGTCCATATCTGGCGCCGGAACCGAACCGGGGCAGGAGAAATGACTCCCGGAATATTCACTTTGTGGCACAGCAGATTGCAGAAATCAAAGGAATTGACAAAGAAACGGTAATAAAACAGACTGAAAATAATGCAAAATTAATATACTTTTCATAATATTTTAACAATTTGCAGAAGTGAAGTATGTTATACTAAATAAAGTAGTAAAGTGAGGAAAGTTTATGACAGATCCTTTTTTAGGAAATCCGCAGAATACCATCGCGGTACTGCAGAAATATCATTTCAATTTTCAGAAAAAGTTCGGACAGAACTTTTTGATCGATACCCACGTTCTGGACAAGATTATACGCGCAGCTGAGATTACGAAAGATGACTTTGTTCTTGAAATCGGACCGGGCATCGGAACGATGACTCAGTATCTGGCGCAGGCAGCGAGAGAAGTGGTCGCTGTAGAGATCGATAAGGCTTTGATTCCCATTCTACAGGATACTCTTTCCGGATTCCCAAATGCAGAAGTGATACATGATGACATCCTTAAAGTAGATATTGCGGGCCTCGCAGAACAAAGAAACGGCGGCAGGCCGATCAAGGTAGTTGCAAACCTGCCTTATTATATTACGACTCCGATTATTATGAGTCTGTTTGAGAGTCAGGTGCCGCTGGCTTCGGTGACCGTCATGGTGCAGAAGGAAGTTGCGGAGCGGATGCAGGCCGGTCCGGGAAGCAAGGATTATGGAGCGCTTTCGCTGGCAGTTCAGTATTATGCCGAACCGTATATTGCGGCTAATGTGCCGCCGAACTGTTTCATGCCAAGGCCGAATGTGGGGTCGGCGGTGATCCGCCTGACGAGGCACGAAGTGCCGCCGGTACAGGTGGACAATGAAAAACTGATGTTCCAGATTATCCGGGCGTCTTTTAACCAGAGGAGAAAGACGTTGGTAAACGGTCTGAACAATTCGCCTGAGATCACTATTACAAAAGAGCAGATCACAGAGGCGGTGGAAAGTCTTGGAAAGGGTGCCGGTGTCAGAGGAGAGGCTCTGACATTGGAGGAGTTTGCCGGACTTGCCAATAAAATTAATGAGATGCTTGCATAAAAGCACAGAAAAGGAGGTAATGAGATGCGTTATGAGATTAAGGGAGAGACACTGCCGGTAGTAATCTGCCACCTGGAAGATGGTGAAAAGATGGTGACAGAGCGGGGCGCGATGAGCTGGATGTCACCGAATATGCGGATGGAATCCGGAGCCCGCGGAGGTATTGGAAAGGCATTTGGAAGAATGTTTTCCGGAGATTCGATTTTCCAGAATGTTTATACTGCAGAGCATGGAAACGGCATGATTGCGTTTGCATCCAGTTTTCCTGGCTCGATCAAGGCATTTGAAGTCGGCCCGGGCCAGGAGTATATTCTGCAGAAAAGCGCATTTCTTGCCTCTGAGGCTGGAGTGGAACTGAGTATCCATTTCCAGAAAAAGGTGGCTTCAGGACTTTTCGGAGGTGAAGGTTTTATCATGCAGAGAGTGTCAGGACAGGGGATCGTTTTTGCCGAGTTTGACGGACATGTGGTAGAGTACGAACTCAGGGCGGATCAGCAGATTGTCATTGATACCGGATACCTGGCTGCAATGTCGGCTTCCTGCGGAATCGAGATTCAGACCGTCCCTGGCATTAAAAATATGGTATTTGGAGGAGAAGGCCTGTTTAACACGGTGGTTACGGGACCGGGACATGTCTGGCTTCAGACGATGCCGCTGAGTAACGTGGCAGGTGTATTAAGACCGTATTTCCCATCGTCAAACTAGGACTCTGACATAAAATCAAGACGTAAAGGAGGAGCAGCTTATGGCCAAAACAGTAGACGAAGCGTTATTTGAGATTACACCGAAAATTCAGGAACTTGCCGATTTGAGTGAAAAGAACAACGCAATCGACAAAGAACTTTTTACCAAATACGAGGTAAAAAGAGGACTGCGTGATTTAAACGGAAAAGGTGTTCTTGCCGGACTTACAAATGTCTCGGATGTTCATGCAAAAGAGATTGTGGACGGAAAAGAAGTACCTTGCCCGGGAAGCCTCTACTACCGGGGATATAATATTAAAGATCTGGTGGGAGGATTTCTGGCTTCGAATCATTATGGCTTCGAGGAGATTGCATATCTGCTTCTGTTCGGAGAACTGCCGACAGAAAAGCAGCTGGAAGATTTTCATGAACTTCTGGTAGAGAGAAGAACGCTGCCGCCGAATTTCGTGCGGGACGTGATCATGAAAGCGTCAAGCCCTGATATGATGAACAGTATTTCCAGGAGCATTCTTCAGCTGTATTCTTACGATGACAAGGCGGATGATACAAGTATTCCGAATGTACTGAGACAGTGTCTCAATCTGATCAGCCAGTTCCCTATGTTGATGGTGTACGGCTATCATGCGTATAATTATAAGATGGGAGAAGATCTTTTTATCTATGCGCCGAAGCCGGAGCTTTCCACAGCGGAGAACATCCTGATGATGCTTCGGGAAGACCGGAAATATACGGATCTGGAGGCAAGAATTCTGGATATGGCACTTGTGCTTCATATGGATCATGGCGGTGGTAACAATTCTACCTTTACAACACATGTCGTTACCTCATCAGGAACAGACACCTATTCTACGATGGCAGCGGCGATGGCGTCCCTGAAAGGACCAAAACACGGCGGGGCCAATATCAAGGTTGTGCAGATGTTTGAGGACATGAAAAGCCATCTGAAAGACTGGACGGACGAGGACGAAGTAAGAGACTATCTGTCACGGCTTCTGGATAAGCAGGCCTTTGATAAAAAGGGACTGATTTACGGAATGGGACATGCAGTCTACTCGATTTCCGACCCAAGAGCAGAGATCTTCAAAGTATTTGTGGAGAAACTTGCCAAAGAAAAAGGATACGAAAAAGAGTATGCACTTTATGAACTCGTGGAGCGCCTTGGCCCGCAGATCATCGGGGAGAAGAGAAAGATCTACAAAGGTGTTAATGCCAATGTGGACTTCTACAGCGGCCTTGTATACAGTATGCTGGATCTTCCGCCTGCACTCTATACACCAATCTTTGCAGCGGCACGTATTGTCGGATGGAGCGCACATCGTCTTGAAGAATTGAAAAATGTAGATAAGATTATCCGTCCGGCTTACAAAGCACTGGCGGGACATAAGGAATATGTGAAACTGGAAGACAGGTAGGATGTGAATGAAAAGGGAAACTTTTTACTTATCCTGTGACAAAAGGACAAAGATTCATGCCGTGGCGTGGAAGCCGGAGAGCCGGAAGGTGAAAGCGGTGATCCAGATCTGCCACGGCATGGCAGAATATATTGACCGGTACGAAGAATTTGCGCTCTGGCTTTGCGGGAAGGGATATTATGTCACCGGACACGACCATCTGGGGCATGGGAAATCCATTTTTTCGGAGGAAGACTACGGCTATTTCCCGGAGAAGCAGGGAAATGAATGTGTCATTGGAGATATCCGAAAATTGTATCTGGCGACAAAGAAGAGATATCCGGACTGCCCGTATTTTATGATCGGGCATAGTATGGGATCTTTTCTACTGCGGCAGTATATCCAGAAATATGGAAGTGAACTTGATGGAGCCGTTATCATGGGGACCGGGTATCAGCCGTACCCGCTGCTTCTGGCAGGAGAGATTCTGTGCAGCCTGATCAGCAGATTTCGTGGAGACCATTATCGGAGCCGGCTGGTGGACAGCATGGCGTTTGGAAGTTATAACAAAGAATTTGAACCGGGAAAGACCGGACGGGAATGGCTTTCCGCAGATGAGGGAAATGTGACACGGTACGAAGCAGATCCACTCTGCGGTTTCCTGTTTACGGTAAGCGGTTACCGTCAGATGTTCCGCGGTATGCGGACACTGACGAAAAAAGGCGTGCAAGAGATACCGAAAGATCTGCCGGTGTTTTTTGTATCCGGGGCAAAAGATCCGGTAGGTGATTTCGGAGCCGGAGTGTGGAAAGTATACGAACAGTTCCGGAAGGCAGGAATCTCAGATACGACGATCCGGCTGTATGCGGACGATCGGCATGAAATCCTGCATGAAGAAGATCGGATGCAGATCTTTGAAGAGATTGAGAACTGGATAACAGAACGGATAATAAAATAAAGCAGAGAAAGGGAGTCTTGCTTTGCACGAAGGGTGCGTAAGCAGGGCTCCCTTTTTTGTACGATAACAGATTACTGTATGCCTATAATCGAAGAGAGCGTTGGAATGATTATTTAGTGTTTCCTTCGTTGTCAAAAACCTTTTCTGTGTGAACTGGCAGCGTGGCGGCATCCTCTACAATATCTGTGATAAGCTGTCGGAAATGATTGGCATTCTGCGAAGTGATTACCGGCTTTCCGGTTTCGGCTTCCAAAGCCTGGCGTGCAATGCCGGCTACGTTTCCTCCGCGTTTGGCTACATCCCGATGCTCAGATAGGTTTCCAGTGCACGGTCAATTGCCTGCTCTGGATCAATGGTTTCTTCGATACGTTCTGTGCCGACCATGGCAAGCCAGGCCTTGAACGGCTCGGCTTTCGGGGATGGAACAGACTGGATGATCCGCAAAAGCTGTTCAGTGTTGGCAACATCAGTTTTGTAGCGCTTGCCATCTTTGGGGGATTTCAATTTCAGTTGGTTACAATTTGTAACCGACTGATTTCCCTCATCTTTAAGTCGTTTTTTTAAGACTTTCCAATAATTATTTGGATTTGGACTGTCAGTTAAAACGGCGATTACATCCACAACGGAAAAATACCATTCTTCTTTTTCTTCGTCCCATGCGGTACGGACCTTTTTGTCCTCGAACAACTGAACCGCATCATTATTCTTCAGTTCCCTCATAATAGTTACCTCCCTATTGATAAAAAATAATTATTTTGTGTCTTCCGGCTCACTTTACTCCTCGCACAACCATGATGAGAGACACGTTTGTATCCCACTGTTTTTCGCCCTGATCGTACTGGTGGAGCCGGCGATCATATTTTTCATTGATAAGCCGTATCATTTCATCCCGTTCTTCGGGTGAGACCTGTTCAGGTATAGAATGACATACCGACTCAATAGAATCCAGTTCTGTCTGGCGGGATGCGTTAATCATATCATAAGCCAGTGAGGATGAAATATCTGGATTGTCCGGTGTCAGACTGACAGTTACAAATCCTGTGTGAATCTGTTGAAAACCATAGGATTCCATTGCAAGTGGTAATTCGGCTTCGCTCATCGGATAACGGCAGATTTCATACTGATCCTTTGTATGATCGTATTTCCCGGCTTTATCCCAGAATTTCTGTTCGCGGTCGCTATCGGAAATGACGGGTGCAGGAACCGTAATTCCTTTACGGGAGGAAAGTACGAGACAGACTCCGCCGGGTTTCAGTACCCGAAGCTGCTCCTGAAAGAATGCGGAAGGATCGATATGTTCGCTGACTGTAAAGGAGATCGTAACATCGAAGGTATTGTCCGGATAAGGGAGTTTTGCGGCATCCCCTTCAACAAATGAGATTCCCGGTTCATGCTCTCTGGCAAACTGGATAAATGCACTGTCACGATCCAGGCCGGTAATCTCAGCGTTCGGGTACCAACGGTGAAGAGCTCCTGCCAGAGCACCCGGACCGCAGCCGATTTCCAGAATTTTGAGCTGCTTGTCTTTACTCAAGTCAAACAGTGCCTGATACTGTTCTGCAAACATATCATGAAACCGTAATCTGCGGGAAAAATATAAGGTTTTTACTCCCTGTACATATTTTGACCAGATGATATTCATAATTGGCCCCCTTTCCGATTGTGTACAGAAAGTATATCATACAGAATGGACAAAATCGACAAAAAGAGAGGAGTTGAAAAGAAATTTTTGTAACAGCTTGACAAATATATACCTGGCGGAGCATGGGGAAATGTGGATGAAAACTTCCTCCCGTTCTTCTGGAGTGCAGGCGGAGAGCTGGTAGATGAAGAAGGAAATCTTTCCATCGATTCAGAAGAGGGAAGGGAAGCAGTACAGTTCTTACATGACTTGAGATTTAAGTATAATTTTGTTGATGAATCTGCAACATCAAATGATGATGCGCGTGTGGATTTTGAGGCAGGAAAAACAGGATTTATTGTACTTGCAACAAGTAACTGCCTGAATCTGGAAGGCGTGGACTGGGACTGGACCACCGCATTGGCAGGACCGGACGGTCAGGCAAAAACGTTCTTTGCAGCAGACTCTCTTGTCCTGTTTGATAAATGTGAGGATAAAGAGCTGGCGATGAAAGCAATCAAGCTTCTTTCCAGCGCGGACGTAATGTCAAAATTCCATCAGCAGATTACAGAACAGCCGCCGATTACGAAGGACGAGGAATATACCGGAGATGAGCGCTTCAAAGAACTTTATACAGTGGAGAATGATAACTTCAAGACAATCACTCCATTTAACAGCGCAGTTTCTCTGTTGACAAAGGTAAATGAAAACGTGCAGTCCATGATGATGGGCGAAATGGAACCGGAAGATGTTCTGAAGAATGCACAGGATTACTATAACGAAAATCTGGCTTCAGAATAGAGCGGTACAATCAAATATGAGATCTGGTACGGACCGGCGGAGATGCTCCACCGGTTCGTACAGAATTATTGAGGTGAGACATTTGAAAAGAAGAAGAAGGGAAATGATACAGGGATACATCTATATTCTCCCAAGTCTTTTTTTATGGTATGCTTTTGTCTGCTCCCGATCATTATGTCGACATATTTCAGCTTTACTGATTATGACATTATGACAAAAGCGGACTTTGTGGGACTTGGCAATTGTAAAAAAGTATTTTCAGACCAGTATGTACTTGATGCGCTGAAAAATACGTTTGTCTATGTGATTATCACTGTACCGATTCAGACATTTTTGGCACTGGTACTTGCAGCATTTCTGGCAGATAGAATGCAGAATATCGTCGGAAATTTTCTGTGAAGTGCCATGTTTATTCCGGTGATTGCATCTTCGGTTACGGCAGGGGCGATCTGGAGAACAATTTTTGGAACAGACGGAGGAATTATCAATACAATTCTGGAGTTTATCGGCGTTGACGGGCTGAACTGGCTCGGAAGTTCCAAAACAGCACTGATCTGTGTCTGTGTTGTAGCGATATGGAAAAATGTAGGGTATTTCCTTGTCATTTACTACGCAGGCATTATGGGGCTTTCGCCGGAACTTTATGAAGCAGCGAAAGTGGATGGTGCGACATCCATACAGTCGTTTTTTAAGATTACCATGCCTTTGCTCAAACCAATCAATTATCTGGTTATTACACTTGGAATCATCTGGTCCTTCCAGGTGTTCGATTTGTCCTACACTATGACCAATGGAGGACCGGGGCGTTCGACTGTGACACTTGTCATGGGAATTTATAATGCGGCGTTTAAAGAATACCGCATGGGATATGCCTGTGCGATGGCGATTCTGCTTTTGATTATCATTTTGATTATCAATATTGTGGAAAATACATTCTTCAAAGAAAAAAAAGAGACAGCGAGGTGATGAAAGCATGAAGAAAAACAAAGGAAAACGAATCGAACGCTGGACGCCGCTCGGAATTTTTGGACTGATCTGTGCCGTTTTCGTGACGGTGGTTGCGGTATTCCCCTTTATCTATATGTTTTTGATGTCCTTTACAGAATCAAGAACACTGCGGCTGAATCTCGCTGAAGTGGATTTTACCAATTTTGAAAACTTCATCTATATTTTCCAGAACAGCGGATTTTGCAGGCATTTGTTAACAGTGTAGTTGTAGTCGTTGCCTCCTGTGTGCTCAATGTGATAATATCCTGTATGGCAGCATATGGATTTGAGAAGAAGCTGTTTCCGGGGAGGAATTTTATTTTCCAGATTTACATGGTTTCTCTGATGATTCCGGGACAGGTGACAATGATTCCGCTGTTCGTTATTATGAGAAATTTAGGACTGCTCAATACGAGGACAGCCCTTGTGATTACCATGATCGGGGCGTTCTCGGTATTCCTTGTCAAGCAGTTTATGAATGGGGTTCCGGATGAACTGATTGAATCTGCTCAGGTGGACGGATGTCCGGAATACAGAATTTTTATCCAGATTGTGATGCCGCTTTTAAAACCGGTTGTGGTGACTTTGATTGTATTTACATTCATTTCGGCATGGAATGATTTCCTGTGGCCTCTGATTGCGGCTACAGAGACGGAGAAATATACATTGACAGTTGCTCTTTCCGTACTGAAAACGCAGTATTCAGTCAATTACGGTCTGATTATGGCGGGCTCACTGATTACATTTATTTTCCCGTTTATATTGTATATTTTCCTTCAGAAGCAGTTCGTTCAGGGAATTGCCCTTGGAGGTGTAAAAGGATAACAGGAGGACGATATGAAACTGATTGTAAAGGACTTAAAATTTCAGGAGACTTCGGAGATTCTGCTGAAACATTTTCCGGAAGCACCGGAAGAAGAGCTGGTAATTTATCCGGAGTATACGGAAAAATCCGGATTGAGGGTGCTGAAATGCGGAAACAACGTCAAAATTCAGTACCACCAGGATGTTCAGTATTACCGGGCGCTTGGGATGGTGCTTGGAGATCCGGAGGAAGATATTTCCTGCTCGGAGACCGCGTACACGAGCCGGCTTGGGACGATGTTCGACTGTTCCAGAAATGGAGTGCTTAAAGTCGGAACAGTCAAACGGTACATTGAATATCTGGCGCTTCTTGGAATGAATGATCTTCTTCTTTACACGGAAGATACATATGAGATTCCAAAATATCCGCATTTTGGAGCGCTCAGAGGACGCTACACGAAAGAAGAGATCCGGGAGATGGAACGGTATGCTGCAAAATTCGGGATCGAACTGGTTCCGTGTATACAGACACTTGCACATCTGCGGACCTATCTGAGATGGCCGGTTACGGAAAAGATGCGGGACAATTCAGATATCCTTCTTGTGGGTGAACCTGCGGTATATGAATTCTTAGAGGACATGATCCGTTCTGTAAGAACTTCGTTTTCAGGCAAGCGCATTCATATCGGAATGGATGAGGCATTTCAGCTGGGGCTCGGTAATTATCTGAGAAAGAACGGATATCAGGACCGTACCGGAATTATGAAAGAGCATCTGGACCGGGTATGCGCGATCTGCCGGAAATACGAGTTTGATCCGATGATCTGGAGTGATATGTATTTCATGCTGGCATCCGAAGACGGACGTTATTACAGTGTTTCCGAAGACTATGAATGGCAGGAGAAGGACAAACCGGACAAGGAGCTTACGCTCGTATACTGGGATTATTACAATGCGTCCGAGGATATGTACAGAAAGATGGTACATCTTCATGGAAAACTGTCCGGTCACATGTATTTTGCGGGAGGAGGCTGGACCTGGAACGGAATCGCGCCGAATTACGCAAGAGCACTGGAAACGACACGGGTTGGGACGAAGGTCATGAAAGAAGCGGGAGCAGACAAATGGTTTTGCACTCTCTGGCAGGACGATGGAGCGGAAACACCGATGGAAACCTGTCTGCTTTCCTTAACATATTTTGCCGAGTGTGCTTACGAAAAAGAAGTGACGAAAGAACGGCTGCATGACAGAGTAAAGGAATTGTTCGGCATCGACAGTGAAGACCTCATGCTTCTTGACCGGTTCGATAATTTTCAGCCGGAGGATCCGTATAATCTCAAGTCGGCAAACCCGTCCAAGCTGGCTCTTTATCAGGATCCGATGCTTGGAATCTTTGACGGGCAGTTTAAAGGAAAAGGGATCAGGGAATATTATCAGGATCTTGCGGAGAAACTGGAGCAGTGTCTTGAAAAAGAACAGCCGCAAAGAATCAGGAAACTGCTTGCTTATTATCAGAAGCTGGCAGCGTTTCTGGCTGAGAAAGCGGAGATGGGTCTGGAATTAAAGTCCGGTTATGACAATCAGGATAAGGACTGCCTTTGCGTCTGGGCCGGGAAAAGGATTCCTGCATGTCTTACTCTTCTGAAGGAACTGCACGGCATGAGGGAAGAAATCTGGATGGATGAGTGTAAGCCGCAGGGATATGAAGTGATTGATGTTCGTCTGGGGGGAATAAGAAGCCGTCTGGAATCCGCGGCAAAACGGATTTCTGCCTGGATTTGCGATCCGGAGCAGCCGCTTGAAGAGCTGGAAGAAAAGCGGGTATGTTTCTGGCCGGATGAGGACAGAATCTATTCGTTCAACCGGTGGGAGCAGATTGTAAGCGCATCCAATATCAATGAATTGTAAATATTCCATTAATGGGGCATGCCGCATGAGAAATTTATTTTCTCATGTGACATGCTCTTTTTGCGGTTGGTGATTTGAGAGAAACCGGTATTTTGTCTTCTGCTAAATTTCAGTTTTTCCATATGCCGTATTGCAAAAAGAACCGGGCGATTTTATACTGAAAACGAAAGAATCCGAACCGGATGGAATTAGAATTCAGACATTACATTTTACAGAAACGGGGATCAAAAAATGAGCAGAAAAGGGAATGAGCTGGTAAAGAGAATGGTCATGATGCTGACAGGCAATCTTTTTATCAGTATTTGTGTCGGATGCTACCGTCTGAGCGGTTTTGGCGTAGATGCTTTTACATGTATGAATCTCGGGATCAGCGGATATCTGGGAATGACATTTGGTACATGGCAGTTGATTATGAATGCAGTGATTCTGGCAGTGGTATTTTTTACGGTGCGGAACTGTATTGGAGCAGGAACGATTGTGAATATGGTGGGAGTCGGATATGGTGCGGATTTTCTATGTTGGCTTGTACAGGATTCTCTACAGATGGAGATGACATTACCGCTGCGTATCGCGGCACTGATTACAGGGTGTCTGTTTGCCGGTCTTGGGGTTGCGCTCTATATGGCGGCTGAAATGGGAATTTCGCCGTATGACAGTGTTGCTTTGATTATCGGAAAGATGAGCAGAGGAAAGATCGGGTTTCGGTATGCACGCGTTGGAAGTGATATCACAGTTGTAGTTGTCGGAGTGATATTCTGTCTGATGTCAGACAGCTCTCTGTGGACGGTTATTGGTATAGGGACTTTGTGCAATGCATTTTTCAATGGCCCGCTGATACAGTTTTTCCGGGTTCATGTAGCAGACAGAATCCGAAAAAAATAATGGAAAAAAGAAATATGATTACGGAGGATCTATGAAACGAGAAGAAATCAAAAGACATCTGTCTGATCCGGAATTTTTTCAGGAAAACAGAATGAAACCGGTATCGGATCATCGATGGTATGAGACAGAAAAGGAAGCAGTATCAGGGAAGGAGATGCGTTTAAGATACAGCCTGAATGGAAGATGGCGCTTCCTTTATGTGCCGAATCCGGACAGTGTGCCGGATGGATTTGAGAAGGAATCGTTCTCCTGTGAAGGTTGGAATACGATTCCAGTACCGGCACAGATGGAACTAAGCGGCTACGGATCACCGGTATACCGTGATACAGACTATCCATGGAATGGGATTGAAGATGTGAAGCCGCATGAAGTGCCGGAAAAAGACAACCCGACAGGATGCTATGTGACGACATTTTCGGTTCCGGACCGGATGAAGGGAAAAAGAATCCAGATCCATTTTGAAGGTGTGGAGACCGCGTTTCATTTCTGGGTGAACGGGATTTATGCCGGATACAGCGAGGACAGCTATACGCCGGCTGTATTTGAGATTACGGATTTTCTCAAAGAAGGAGAAAACAGACTCGCGGTGGAAGTATCCCGTTTTTCTTCCGGGGCATGGCTTGAAGATCAGGATTTCTGGAGAATGGGAGGAATTATACGGGAGGTCGCTCTGACGGCGATACCGGATCTGCACATTCGTGACATCGAGGTAAAGACGGATCTGGACATTACATATACGAATGCCGGAGCAGAGGTCTGCATTTTACTGGACGGAGCAGATGACGGAGAAATATGCTGGACACTGGCAGACGGTCTTATCCGCATGGACAGTCCTTTTGAAAAGGAAGAAAAGGAAATTATGGCAGGAAGGGTCCAAATTCATGACGGCAGGGCGGAGATTTCGTTTGAGGTTCCGCAGGCAAAACTTTGGAGCGCCGAACTTCCCTACCTTTACAGACTCCTTTTGACGGTATGTGATTCTGCAGGAACCATACAGGAAGCAGTTCCGTATCTGATCGGATTTAGAAAAGTGGAGATAAAAGATGCAGTACTTCTGTTTAATGGAAAGCGTCTGCGGATAAACGGAGTGAACCGGCATGAATTCTCACCATCAAAAGGCAGGGCGGTCGGAATGGAAGAGATGGAATGGGATATCCGGTTTTTGAAAAAGAACAATTTTAATGCCGTGAGAACAAGTCATTATCCAAATCAGACGGCCTGGTATGATCTGTGCGACAGATTCGGAATCTATGTCATGGATGAGGTGAATCTGGAGACACACGGAACATGGCACACGATGAAATTTGAACACACACTGCCGGGAGATTTTCCACAGTGGAGAGAAGCGGTTATAAGCCGGGCGGAAGCGATGCTTGAAAGGGACAAAAACCATGCCTGTATTTTCTGCTGGAGCGTAGGAAATGAGTCATGGGGCGGGAAAAATCTGTATGACATGAGCATGTATTTCAGAAAAAGAGACAACAGCCGTCCGGTACACTATGAAAATGTCTGTCATACACCGGAATGGGCAGGAACGACAGATCTGGAAAGCCGGATGTATGCCTCGCCGCAGAAGGCAGAAGAATACCTGAAAGATCATCCGGAGAAACCATATGTGTTGTGTGAATATGCTCACTCCATGGGAAATTCTACAGGCAATCTGGATGAATATACGAGACTTTTAGATCAGTATCCTCAGTACTGCGGTGGTTTTATATGGGATTATATTGATCAGGCGCTTTACAAAAAAGGACCGGATGGAAAGGAATATCTGGCTTATGGAGGGGATTTTGGAGACAGACCGTCCAATTACGCATTCTGTGCGGATGGTGTGATTTTTGCGGACAGGACACTTTCCCCGAAAATGCAGGAGGTTCGTTACCTGTATCAACCATATGAGCTCATCCCGGAGGAAGATGGAATACGTATAAAGAGCAGACAGCTGTTTGAGACAACCGCGGCGTACCGGCTCAGATGGACGCTGGAAAAAGATGGACAGGTATTGCGCCGGGGCAGCACAGATGTGGAAATGGGACCTGGAGAAGAGGTGAAAATACCATGCAGCTTTTTGGCAGGCGACGAGCCGGGAGAATATGTCCGGACAGCCGCGCTTGTCTATAAGGAGAGTACACCGTACGCAGAAGAAGGAGAGGAATTCTGTTTTGGACAGTCGGTGGAAATGGTGGGAAGCCGGAAAGTCAAAAGAGAAGAGTCCGCTGCAGAACCGGAAATTGTAGATGGAGATTTTTCTGTTTCTGTCGTGGGCAGGGGATTCCGTATTACCTTTGAAAAAGACAATGGAAAAATGACTGCATGTAAAATTGGCGGGAAAGAGCTTGTCTATCATATCGGCCATACATTAAAGCCGGAGTTCTGGAGAGCGCCGACAGACAATGATGCAGGGTACCGTATGGCTGAGAAGTGCGCACCGTGGAAGACGGCATCTTTGTATCCAAAAGTGAATCAGGTAGATATCCGGAAAGAAAAAGAAGGACTGGAAGTTGAGACAACATATCAGTTGTTTGAAGGTGTGACATGTACGGTTTCTGTTTTGGTAAACGGGGAAGGAACGATGAAAGTCACGGAGAAATACAATGGATTCCCGAATGTGCCGGATCTGCCGTGTTTTGGAATGTCCTGGAAGCTTCCAAAAGAGTTTTCACGGGTAACATGGTATGGAAAAGGACCGGAAGAGACTTATTGCGACCGGGCATGCGGAGGACGTATCGGCGTATTCCAGACGACGGCGGAGAAAGGGATGACACCTTATGTCAGACCTCAGGAATGCGGTAATCATACAGATACCAGATGGATAGAGCTGACGGATCAGGAAGGATGCGGTATTCGGATTGAGGCGGACAGAAACTTTGATTTTTCCGTACTTCCTTATACATGTCATGAGATTGAATCCGCGGAGCATGCCTATGAACTTCCTCCGGTATATGCTTCTGTCCTGCGGATTATGGAAAAACAGACAGGAGTCGGAGGAGACAACAGCTGGGGTGCATGGGCACATGAGCCGTATCTGGTAAAAGGAAACGAAGAAAGGACATTTACATTTTATATCCGTCTGCTCGGATAAATCTGAAAGAAAATCATGCATTTTTTGAAAAAGCATTTGACAGACGGGAAAAAACGGGGTAATATAACCATATCGCGTGACAAAGGTGTCAGATCGAAGGACGATCTGGCACCTTTTTTTATTTTTGCAGGAGAATCCGAAGGATTTCCCGCAGAATAAAAAGCTTTTCGGCAGCGCGGCAAAACGAAAAGGATGCAGAAAGGAAGAAGATTGGTATGAGATTAAAAGATGCAGGGCTGACAGCGGAGAAACTGAAAAAAATTGTGAACAAATATATGGTAGAAACATATGAACGATATCCGTTTATTGCAGAACTGGCGGAAGGCATGTATCTGTATGATGAAAAAGGAAACGCCTACCTGGACTTTTACGGCGGCGTGGCAGTAAACAGCGTAGGAAACCGCAATCCGAAGGTTGTGGAGGCAATTCACGAACAGACAGATGATATCATTCACACATTCAATTATCCCTACACGGTTCCGCAGGCCTTGCTTGCAAAGAAGATCTGTGATACCATCGGCATGGACAAAATTTTTTATCAGAATTCCGGAACGGAAGCAAATGAATGCATGATCAAAATGGCCAGAAAATACGGGACGGAGAAATTCGGACCGGAGCATTACCATATTGTAACGGCCAAAAATGGATTCCATGGACGTACTTACGGTGCGCTTTCCGCGACAGGACAGCCGGACAACGGATGCCAGCTGGGATATAAACCGGTACTTCCGGGATTTTCCTATGCGGAATTTAACAATCTGGAAGATTTTAAGAGCAAATGTACTGAAAATACGATTGCGATCATGATTGAGCCGGTACAGGGTGAAGGCGGAGTTCATCCGGCCAGCCAGGAATTTATCGAAGGCTTAAGGAAGCTCTGCGATGAGAGAGGAATGCTTCTTCTCCTTGACGAAGTACAGACCGGATGGGGAAGAACAGGAGATATCATGGCATTTATGGGATATGGCGTGAAGCCGGATGCGGTCACGATGGCAAAAGCGATGGGAGGCGGAATGCCGATCGGTGCATGTTGTATGTCAAAGGAGCTCGCAAGGGTCATGACATCCGGATCCCATGGTTCTACTTATGGAGGACATCCGGTAGCATGTGCGGCGGCGCTGGCATCAATTTCAGAAATCCTTGATCAGAATTTGAGCGAAAATGCCAAAATCATGGGAGAGTATTTCATGAAACGGATGAAAGAACTTCCTCATATTAAAGAAGTCCGCGGAAGAGGACTCCTGACAGGATGTGAATTCGATATTCCGATTGCACACGAAGTCAAGGCGGAATGTATGAAGAGACGCCTTTTGATCACGGCGATCGGCGATAGCACCAACCGGATGATCCCGCCGCTGATCTTAAAGAAAGAGCATGTCGACCAGGCAATTGATATTATGAAAAAGGCAGTCCATGCGGCGGTGCTTTCCTATCAGTCTGAGAATTTCCGGACTGCATAATCAAAACAGGAATTCGAAAAAAGGGTTTGTAAAGTAGGAAAAGGAGTTAAAGAAACATGAGAAAATTCAAAGAAATCAATCCATCACCACGCACACTGATGACACCGGGACCGGTTGAAGCGGACCCACGTGTGCTGCGCGCGATGAGTGCACATATTCTGGGACAGTTTGACCCGGAGTTTACCGAACTGATGAATGAGACAATGGAGATGGAACGCTATGTGTTCCAGACGAAAAACCGTCAGACATATCTTGTGGATACTACCTCCAGAGGAGGACTTGAGACGGTTCTTACCGGAGCCATCTGTCCGGGGGATAAAGTACTGATCCCGGCATTCGGACGTTTCGGATATCTGCTGGCGGAGATCCTGGAGCGCTGCGGAGCGCAGATCACGCTTTTGGAGAAAGAATGGGGAACTGTGTTTGATCCGCAGGAAGTGGAGGATGCGCTGAAAAAAGACAGCTATAAGGCAGTAGCCTGCATCCACGGGGAGACTTCTACATCCATGATGCAGCCGCTGAAAGAAATCGGAGAAATCTGCGAGAGGTACGGAGCCCTTCTGATTGTAGATGCAGTGGCAACTCTGGGAGGAGCAGAAGTAAAAGTCGATGAATGGAAATTATCTGCCTGCATCTCCGGGACACAGAAATGTATTTCCGCTCCGTCAGGCTCTGCCCTGATCACTTACAATGAGCAGATCGAGCAGATTGTCAAAGCGAGAAAACGTGTGGAGAAAGGAATCCGTACGGCGGATGATGTGGCGGGGCAGCTTGCCGGAATCCCAAGCAACTATCTGGACCTTGGACAGCTGGAAGATTACTGGAGCCCGCGCCGGCTTAACCACCATACAGAGGCAACCAGCATGCAGTATGCGGTGCATGAAGCACTCCGCTGTATCGTGGAGGAAACGCTCGAAGCACGGTTTGCAAGACATCAATTAAATGACCGGGCACTGACAGCCGGATTACAGGCGATGGGCCTTACCATCTTCGGAGATCTGGAACACAAAATGCCGGTTGTGACAGCGATCAATATTCCGGAAGGAGTTGACGGAAAAGCGATCCGCGGCATGATGTTAAATGAATTCGGAATCGAGATTGCAACTTCTTTCGGACCGCTGGACGGAAAGATCCTGCGAATCGGAAACATGGGCTACTCAAGCCAGAAGAGAAACATCCTGATTCTTCTTGGCGCACTGGAAGCAGTCATGAAGAGAAACGGCGTCAAAGTATCTACAGGCGAAGCTGTGAACGCAGCGATGGACGTTTACGAGAACGCCGCAAAGAAACAGGAAGCATAGAAAATTCCGCAGAGTGTGTCGATCCCGGAGGAGTGGCCGATCTGAGAAAATGAGGAAAGGATCTTGCGGGAATCCGGGCAGGGAAGCTCTTTTACCGGACGGCTGAAATGCCCCTGGAGAGCGCAGGAAAGAAACGTCCGGCTGATATCGTTCGTATCGCCAAGATGCTGTGAAATTTCTTTCCGGAGAAGCCGGGCAAAAGGGTGCTCCCACTGTCCGGCAAAGCGCAGGCCCGCAAGGAAACCGCAGAGAAAATCGTCTCCCGACGGAGTCAGGCCGATGCCAAGGCCGATCAGACCGGCAAGCGAGGTGGAAGATTCCTCATAACAGGAAGAAGCGGCCAGATGCCTGGCATCTTCGAGGCGTTTTCCGGCAACGGCAAGAAAAGCCTCTTTCCCAAAATCAGAAGAATCCTTTTGCGGTTCCGGAGAAAAAAGCTCGGAAAAGCCGCCGGAGCCGGACAGACAGATAGCCTCTTTTACGGCGGAAGTATCAACCGGAACAGCCTGATCCGGGAGAAACGAGTCAAAAACCAGGGCGTCGGACAGATTGAAAATGATCCGGGTGCCGTGGGAATGGATCGTAATGCTTTGGCCGTCTGTGGATACCGGATCTTCCGGCTGGATAGACAGTGCTTCCATTTCCGGAGCCTGCAGATCTGTGATCAGGCTGACCGGGGATAAGGGAGAGGAGGCTGCCTGCAGGGCAACGAGCGCCGGACCAAGGTGCAGATTGATTGTTTTCCGGTATACAGAATGAACCGTTCCGGTGGAATATTGACTGAGTATACCGGCAGCAAAAGATGCCGTCTCCGTAATGTGGTATTTCATATATAAACCCTCTCTTACGCGGAATATTGTTTCTATATCAGGTAAAATTTTAGCAAAAAGACGAGAAAATGGCAAATATAACGGGTAAATTATACAAGGTGGATAAAAAAGAAGTTTTTTTTTACTTCTTTTCTACATTGTAACTTGACACTTTATCCGATAGAATTACAATATATCATCTGGTTAGGCAGTAACCAAGTTTTGAGAAAGGAAGGAAAGATGGATGGAGAAAAAGAAAAAATTCTCAATTTCATTGACAACGCAGATCCTGATTGCTACAGTCGGCGGTCTTGCCTTTGGAACGATTGTAGGACCGTGGGCATCTAATCTGAAATTTATCGGCGATATCTTTTTACGTCTGATTCAGATGTCAGTAGTGCTTCTGGTTATGTCCGCTGTGGCCGGCGCTGTCGGTGGAGGAGACGGACGGGATGTAGGAAAGATGGGCTTCCATACATTCAAATGGATTATCGTGTTTACGATTTTCTCAGCTGGACTGGGCGCCGCGCTGGCGATGCTGGTTAAGCCGGGACTTGGAGCGGATTTATCTTCTGCGGAGGAAGTTGCGGCAGCAGCGGTTGAGTCCACATCTTTACAGGACACGCTTACAAATTTTGTACCGACGAATATTATTCAGGCGATGGCAGAAGGTTCCATGGTACCGTGTATCGTATTCGCCCTGTTCTTTGGTGTTGCGATGGGACAGTACACAAAGCAGACCGGAAACAGAAATATTGCAGATCTGGTAATTGGCGTGAATACGGTTATCACCAATATCATCAAGATTGTCATGAAAGTTGCTCCGATCGGTATCTTCTGTCTGCTGGCAGACGTTGCAGGAAAGACAGGATTGGACGTAATTAAGCCGATGCTTAAATTCCTCGGAATTCTCCTTGTCGGCGACGCGATTCAGTTCCTCGTATTTGGACCGCTTACCGCGGCTCTGTGCAAGGTCAACCTGTTTAAGATGCCGAAAAAATTTGCCAAGATGTCTATGATGGCGATCACAACGACATCCGGTGCAATCTGTCTTCCGACGAAGATGGAAGATGCAGTGGAAAAATTCGGTGTCAGCCGTAAGGTTGCAGACTTCACAGGACCGATCACCATGTCTATGAACAGCTGTGGTGCGGCTCAGTGTTACGTGGTTGCGATCTTCTTTATGGCACAGGCTACAGGAGTTGAGTTAAGTGCATATCAGATGGGTATGGCGATTCTTCTTTCCTGCCTGATGTGTCTGGGAACAATCTCCGTTCCGGGCGGATCTGTAATTGTATATACATTCCTGGCATCCTCACTGGGACTGCCGATGGACAGTATCGCAGTACTGATCGGTATCGACTGGTTCGCAGGAATGTTCCGTACACTGATGAACGTAGACGTAGACGTTATGGTTGCAATGCTTGTTGCATGCAAGATCGGTGAATTTGATTACGACGTTTACAACGGCAAAAAGACTGTAAAATATTAATACATAGTAAAAAGCACAAAGAGGTGTGCGGATTCGGAAAACAGCCGGGTCTGCGCACCTTTTCTTTTGTTGAATTCGGAGAGCCGAACTGGTAAAATCTATAGTAACAACGTGAAAAGAAGTGAAAGGAAGAGAAGGAGGAGAGAGATGTACGAATTATTGGTGAAAAACGGAAAAATCGTGACGGCAGATTCTGTGGAAGACGGAAACATTGCCGTAAAAGACGGGAAGATTGCCGCGATTTTAAGTCCGGGAGAGGAGCCTGAAGCCGAAAAGGTGATCGATGCAGGCGGGAAATATGTGTTCCCGGGTGCGATCGATACCCATGCGCATTTAAACGATCCTGGATATGAATGGAGAGAAGATTACGCGCACGGTACGGCGGCAGCGGCAGTCGGAGGTTACACGACAATTATTGATATGCCCCTTCAGAATGAACCGGCCATGACGACGGCGGAGCTTTTTGACAGGAAAGTGGAGGCGGTGGATCTGAACGCTTATGTGGACTACTGCTTCTGGGGCGGCCTGATTCCGGACAACTTTGATGATCTGGAAGGACTTCATGAGAAAGGGTGCGTCGCTTTCAAATCCTTCATCGGTCCGGTATCTCCGGATTACAGTTCTCTGAATTATGGACAGGCGTATGAGGCCATGCAGAGAATTCAAAAGTTCGGAGGCAGGGCAGGTTTTCACTGTGAAGATTTCTCCACCATCAAGTGGCAGGAGCAGCGGATGATCCGGGAAGGCCGGCTTGACTGGCAGGGATTTCTGGACTCCCGTCCGGTGATCGCAGAGATGCTTGCGATGGTGGATATTATTGAGATTGCAAAAGCAACCGGATGTAAAGCGCATATCTGTCATGTCAGCAGCCCGGATGTAGCCCAGAAGATCAAGGAGGCACAGCAGGAAGGCTATGATATCACTGCTGAGACCTGTTCCCATTATCTGAGCATGACGGATAAGGATGTCCTTGAAAACGGACCGCTCTTTAAATGTGCTCCGCCGCTTCGCTCCCAGGAGGAAGTAGACCGTCTCTGGTCCTATGTGGAAGACGGCACATTCAGCGGAATTGCAAGTGATCATTCTCCGTGCTCCTACGATGAGAAATACAATGAGATTCTCGGAAAGAAGATTGAAAATGTGTTTGATGTCTGGGGCGGTATCAGCGGAATCCAGAGCGGTTTCCAGACGGCGTTTTATGAGGGATGCGTAAAGAGAAATCTTTCTCCAAGTGTTCTGGCAGATGCCATGTCAGTGCGCCCGGCCAAAGCGTTCGGTATCTACGGGAAAAAGGGAGATATCCGGATCGGGTTTGATGCGGATCTTCTGATTGTCGATCCGGAAAAAGAGTGGGAGATTACGGCGGATTCCCTTCTCTATGTAAATAAGATTTCTGCTTTTGTCGGAATGAAAGGAAAGGGACTTCCGGTGTGTACAATCCTTCGCGGAAAAGTGGCTGCGGAAGATGGAAAAGTAACAGGAGAAAAAGGAGCAGGCATGCTGGTCAGAAGATTATCCTGATCAGCCCGCAGGAAGGAAAGGAAAAATTATGAGTAATATTGTTGACAACAAAAATCTGAACCCGGAACTGGCGAAAAACGTAGATCCGGATTTGCAGCCGACGAAAAAGAGAATTATGGATCCGGTATCCTATGCGGCAAGCTTCATGGGCGGCTGTGTATCGATCGGTACCTTTTCCATGGGTGCAGGACTGATCGGAGCCCTGACCGTGACACAGGCCATACTTGCCATGGTGATCGGATGTCTGGTTATCGCGGTTGCCCTTGTCGTGATCGGACAGTGTGGGCATAAATACGGAATTCCGTTTACGGTACAGCTTCGGAGCAGTTTTGGTACGACAGGAATCAAGGTGCCGGGACTTTTACGAGGAATCCCGGCGATCATCTGGTTCGGATTTCAGAGCTGGGTCGGAGCAGGAGCCATCAACAGCTGTCTGGACATCCTCTTTGGGTTTGACAATCTTCCGGTTGTCTACGTCCTGTTTACGATTCTTCAGGTGGCACTGGCAATCAAAGGATTTGAGGGAATCAAATGGATGGAGAATATTTCCTGTATCTTCATCATTGCCATCCTGATTTATATGCTGTACGTGGTACGGACACAGTTTTCTACGGAGATTGATGATGTATTTTCCGGAATCAAGGGGACATGGGGAATGCCGTTCTGGGCAGCCACCACATCATTCCTTGGTATTTATTCCACGATGATTATCAATGCATCCGACTATTCCCGTAACGTAAAGGAAAATGTAGGGCCGGTCAAAACAGGATCGATCTATACGATCGCAATTCTTCCGGTTACTCTTTTCATGGGGCTGATCGGACTGCTTGTTACAGCGGCAACCGGAAACAGTGACCCGGTTGTAGTATTCTCTACAACAATGGGAAGCAAATTCCTCACTGTCGTTACCCTGCTTTTCATCGCATTTGCACAGGTGACGACAAACGTGCTGAACAACATCGTGCCTCCGGCTTACGTGCTGATGGAAGCGTTCCACGTAAAATGGAAACTTTCCACCGTCATTGTCGGTGTCCTTTCCATCTGTTGTATGCCATGGAAGCTGGTAACCGATGAATCCGCAGCAGGACTGAATCTGTTCACACAGTTCTACTCCGCGTTCCTAGGACCGATCTTCGCGGTAATGGCAGTAGATTACTTCATTCTGAGAAGACAGAAGCTTGACATCAATATGATGTACGATAAACAGGGATCATTTAAGGGTGTGAACTGGGCGGCGATCATCGCCATTATCGTCGGTTCCCTCTGCTCCCTGCTGATTGTGGAGCTTTCATGGTATGTCAGCCTCATCCCGACGGGAGTTGTATATTACTTCCTGATGAAGAAGATGAAGAGTGCGGCACCGTTCTGCAAGGGAACGATTTTTGAAAGGGAATAGAAATGAAAAATCCAATGGCGACAATGGAACTGGATGACGGGCGCAAGATTGTTCTGGAACTGTATCCTGACATAGCGCCAAATACAGTAAATAATTTTATTCAGCTTGCAAACAGCGGACGGTATGACGGGCGGAAGATTCACCGCATCGTGAAAGAATTTGTGCTGCAGGGAGGCTCTTTGACAGGAACCTGCCATCAGCCGAATGATGAGTTCTCTATCAAGGGAGAGTTTGAAGAAAATGGATTTCATAATCCACTGAAACATGAGACAGGCGTGATTTCCATGGCCCGAGGATCACATTTTGACAGTGCGGCGACACAGTGGTTTATCATGCACCGCCCGGCGGAACGGCTGGATGGAAAATATGCAGCCTTCGGAAAAGTAGTGGAAGGACAGGAAGTGGTGGAAGAACTAGGATATCGTCCGACGGACGAGACACCGGGAAAGTATAACCCGCCGCTGGAACCAGTCTATACGACACGGATTCGCGTAGATCCAGGGGATTGGAATTACACCGAGCCGGAGCGGATTGTGCCTGGCGTACCGGAAGATTAAGAATGGAAAAGAGAAACTATTTGTTATGGAAAGACACCCCAAAGCAAAACACCGGGGTGTCTTTTTAACTGTTTCGATCGTGAAAATTTAGTTTTTAGAACCAATATACATGGCATGCCCGCAGGTTTCAATAATTTCCTTAATTTCCGAAGTTTCTTCTATGAGGTGAAGGATTTCATCAAACATTCCCCTGTCAGGGATATGATATAACTGTTCCTCTTTTTCGTAACCAAAGCCGCGTATAGATGAAATAGAAATTTTCGTAAAATGATGCTTTGCAAATAATTGTTCGATTTGATCAGAGGAAGGATAATAGCCTTCCTGAAATCCGTTCTGATCCATGTTGGTAAATTTACCTGAATGGAATACCTCACGCAAATTGGTTTTGTTTACCTGTTCTGGATGTCGGCAATATCTGTCTACAATTGCGATACTTCCGGAAAGATAAGGAATAAAGCTCGCAAAAACCAAACCGCCATTTTTCAGAACCCGAGACACTTCGCTGATACATTTTTGCCGTTCGCTTTCTTCTAACAGATGGTATAGAGGGCCAAACAATAAAACTACGTCAAATTGATTGTCTTCATAAATATTTAAATCTATTGCGTTTACGACATTGCAGGAAATTACATTTTTTTCGTTCAAAGCATCTACTTTTTCTTTTGCTTTGTCAATTAGTGTTTCTGATAGATCGGCCAGATACATTTGGTATCCAAGAGATGCCAGGGGAAATGTATAAGCTCCTGCGGCACCGCCTAAGTCCAATATTGCTGCGGATTCAGGGAGGTATTTTTTCAGTTTTCTCATGGTCATGTCATATTCCAGTTTTCCGCTGTAATCAGTGGTTAATCGTTCATCTTCGTTAAATACGCTATAATACTCCTGTATTTTTTTAAAATCAGTCATAAAAGCCCCTCACTGTTAACTCTGTATAATTTCATCCAGAAATTTCACTGTTTCTTCAAGAAGCCGGGATGTTTCCGGCGCCTCCTCGTCCCGGTCAAAGTCGTGGACGTTTCCGGCGGAAATGAAACGTGCCGGTTGATATTTTTCACACAGTGCCAGAAATTCTGAGTACGGTACATCCGGATCGTTTGTGCTGTGTGCCGCAAAGAGCGGACATGGGAGTGTGTCACTGGTACGAAGAGAGTAGTCAAGGTAGAAGAACTTCTCCCGGCCCTCATAGACGAGGGATTTCCAGTTTCCGGTCTGGCGGGCGTAAACATAGACACTGTAGTGGGTACTAAGATCTCCGGAGCAGTGAATTTCCTGCGGAACAGCGTCAAGGCATGATGCAGATACGGCAGGGAGATTCTGATAGTAAGGGCTCGGGGAGTCAAACCAGTTGTCACAGAGAAATCCATATCCATAGTAAGAAAGAACTCCGGCAGGTTTCTCATCCGGATTCCCGTGGGCCGCCGCAATCAGACAGAGGTAAGCTCCGGCGGAACGTCCAAAGAGGATGTACGGAAGCTTTTTCGGCACATACTGTTCCCAGTGGCGCAGATAATGATTGATGGAATCTGTGACACTTGAGAGGATGGTATCCAGCTTCGCGGCCGGGGCCAGAGGATACTCAAAAGAGACAACCGGGTATCCGGCTCCGGTAAGAGTACGAAGATGCAGGGACGGCAGGTCTTCGGCATTGCCGTAAAGCAGGCCGCCTCCATGAAAATACAGGATACATGCCTTCGGAGTGACAGTCGGGTCTTCATACAGAATGGCCCGTACCGGAAAAGCACTGTCTTTTGTTTCAAATTCTTTCATCAGCATCATAATCTACGATCCTCGTCTTTCTTGTTGTTCTCTTACAATAAAAATTTTCGGAATTCTTCTGTTGTTGTACCATATTCCTCTGCGGCCTGTTCCAAAGTCAGCAAATGTTTACGGTACAGATTGACCAGCAGTTCTTTCTTTTCCAATGCTTTGCCTTCTTCCCTTCCGATGGTCTTACCCTCTTCTCTTCCGATACTTTTACCCTCTTCCATACCGGCGATTCTGCCATCCTCCCAGCTTTCCCGCCGAAGATCTTCCTCATATTTTTCCTGATCAAATTCTTCCAGGATCACATCGCTCACCTCCGCGCTGTTTTGTTCCAGGAATTCCTTCAGGATATCCTTTTCGATACAGCTTTTCTGCGCTTCCTGGACCGCTGTTTCTATGGCAAGCCCCTGTTTCTGGTTCTCTCTTACTTCATTTATAAAGTAGGAGTATTCCCATAGAACTTTACAGCTTTCGAGAAGTTCCTGATTGTGCCCAAGATTGATGTTGAGCATCAGTGCCCGGCATTCCAGTGCCGCCTGTCCCGCAAACGCAGATTTCATAAAGGAATCTGAAAGGTTTAATTCCCGGTATTCCGATTCTTCGCTTTGTCCATTATAGAATACCACATATACCGGTACGGGTAAAGGAATCCGTCGTGTGCTGTAAAGATTCAGTCCGTGTTTCTTGATATAGTTCTGGTAAATTCGCGCCATATAAAACAGGCCGCGGATTGGCATATTGGGATTTAAGGTGCTTTGATGTTCGTACAGATTCAGAGTACTGGAAAAGAGAAAAGATACGTCATTTTTCATTCCTACATAGATGACGTCTTCCAGAGTGGTGATTTCAAGATCTTCTTCGTTCGTATAGGAAGAGTGGTTTAATGCGTTATAGAGGGATAAGAGATTGTGTCTGTCCCGGAAAATCATACGAAAAAGAGTATCTTTGTACTTCCGGTTGACAGGTTTGCCCAGAGACCGGTTCCGTTTTTTAGTTTTAGATGTGATTTTTCTTTGTTTTTTCTTCATAGGCAGAAGCCCCCTTTGAATTGAAAATAGAATTGAATCAATAGATAACAAGAAGTGTCCCGGCCTTGTAGGAAAAGGCGGGAAAGAATGTGCCCCTAGTATAGCAGTAGAAACTGTGAAAATCAACACTTTCCGGTACAAATTGGAAGAACACCGGCCCATACAGGAGAAAAACAGGGGAAACATGGATAAAAAAATAGAGGGATTTTATCCTATATTTTGCTTGAAAAAGAGAAATGAAATTGCAATAATAGAGACATAGAGACTGAACGGTCATTAAAAATGAAAGAGAGGTTAATGTTATGAGCTATTTAAATGGTCAGACAGGATATCGTGAAGATCTTCTGAATACAAGATCCGTTGTAAAGATGGGAAGCTATGCTGTGATCGAGCCGGACGGAATCGTAAAGAACGCAATCCCGGGATATGAAAACTGTGACGTGACGATCCTCGGATCCCCGGCAATGGGAGCGACATTTGCAGATTACCTGATCACTGTACATGAAAATGGAGGCAACCCGGCATTCGGCGGAGAAGGACTGGAATCTTTCATCTATGTGATCGAAGGAAGCATTACAGTAAAGAATGCAGATGAGGAAGCAACTCTGACAGAGGGCGGATACATTTACTCCCCTGCAAGCAACACGATCGCAATTAAAAACGAAGGAAAAGAAGACGCTAAACTTTTCGCATACAAACGTAGATACGAAGCAGTAGAAGGATACAGCGCACACACTGTTGTCGCAAATATCAATGACACACCGTGGATGCCATACGAAGGAATGGAAAACTGCCACAGCAAGGATTTCCTTCCGGCAGCAGGAGATTTCGGTTTTGATATGAACATGCATCTTCTGAAATTCAAACTGGGCGGATCCCACGGATACATCGAGACACATATCCAGCAGCATGGTATGTACTTCCTTCAGGGCAAGGCAATGTACCGGATCGGAGATGACTGGATTCCGTTAAAGAAAGGCGACTATGTATTCATGGACTGCTACTGCCCGCAGGCATGCTACGGAGTAGGCAAGGATGAAGATCTGATCTACATCTACTCCAAAGACTGCAACAGAGACGTACAGCTCTAGGCAGTACCGGAACAGACGATTCCCTAATAGTTTAAATAGATTTGTTTGCGCAGAGACCGGCATTATCCAGTTTGGATAATGCCGGTTTCATTATTCCGGACCGGGAAAAAGCCTTTTGACATGCCTGACAGCGGGCTTTCTGCTGTTTTGCACAGAAGGACGGCTGAAATTGACAAAAAACAGACAAAATGCACAAAAATAGATAAAAATGAAATTTCAGTTTATCTAGTTATCTGCTTGAAAAGAGAGCCGCAAATTGGGATAATAAAACTAACATATCTCAGAAGGGAATAAAGATTAAGGAGAGGATGAATCTATGAAACTATCTAGGGAAGAACTGAAAGGCCTGATGAAAAACAAACTGATGAATGCGGGCCTGAACGAAGCGCATGCAGAGATTGCAGCAGAAATTCTGACATGGTCAGATGAGAGGGGTTATCATTCACACGGAGCGGTACGTGTGGAGTACTACAGCGAGAGAATCGCAAAAGGCGGAATTACAGCAAATCCGCATTTCACATTCAAGGAGACAGGACCGTGTTCTGGAATGTTTGACGGGGACAATGGATGCGGTTATGCGGCTGCCAAGGAAGCGATGGACAAGGCCATCGAGATGGCGAAGAAAAACGGAATCGCAGTGATCGGAATCAGCAACATTTCCCACAGCGGCTCCATCGGTTACTACACAGAGATGGCTGCAAAACAGGATCTGGCGGCGATTTCTTTCTGTCAGTCAGACCCGATGGCAGTACCTCCGGGAGGAACGGAGCCTTACTATGGAACCAACCCGATTTCCTTCGCGGCACCGACAGCAGACGACCGGATCGTTGTATTTGATATGGCAACCACCGTACAGGCGTGGGGCAAGATTCTGGACAAGAGATCCAGAGGAGAATCCATCCCGGATAACTGGGCAGTAGATGAGAAGGGAAATCCGGTGACGGATCCGAACAAGGTAAACGCCCTGCTTCCGATTGCCGGAGCAAAAGGCTACGGCCTGATGATGATGGTGGACGTATTCTCCGGAATCATGACAGGTGTTCCGTTCGGAAAACATGTCAGCTCCATGTACCATGACTGCTCCAAGGGAAGAGAACTTGGACAGATGCACATCGTCATGGACCCGGCACGGTTTGTCGGACTGGAAGAGTTCAAAAAGAACATGTCCGCGACATGCGATGAGCTGAACGCAATGCCGGTAGCGGAAGGATATGACAAGGTCTACTATCCGGGCGAGCGCGCGCAGATCAGAAAGAAAAAAGCGTACGAGACCGGCGGAGTAGAGATTGTAGATTCAATCTATGAATATCTCAAGAGCGACGATATTCACTATAACAGATACGATCATAAAAACAGATTTGCAGAATAGGAGAGATACGAAACATGTTAAAAACAGTAGTGAAAAAGGGCAGTTATCATGACTCTGTTGTGCTGATGCTTCTGACGAACAAGATCTCGGCACTGGACGGAGTGAAGAAGGTCTCCATCATGATGGCGACTCCTGCCAACAAAGATATCTTCAAACAGAGCGGCCTGGATACCGAAGAGCTGATGGAAGCGACCGCAAACGACATGGTAGTTGTTGCGGACGTGGATGATGAAAGCCTTCTGGATACGATCATGGACGAGACAGAAGAGTTCTTCCGTCAGCAGTCTGCAAAGAGCGGCGGCAAGAAGGAATCTGAGAGTGTGAAGTCCTGGGACAAGGCGCTTGACAAGCTTCCGGATGCAAACCTGGCAGTCATCTCCATTCCGGGAGCGTATGCAGCCCTGGAGGCGGACCGTGCGCTTGACGAAGGCATGAATGTCTTTATGTTCAGCGACAACGTGACACTGGAAGACGAAGTCAAACTGAAAAAGAAAGCACATGAAAAGGGACTGGCTGTGATGGGACCGGACTGTGGTACAGGTATCATCCAGAGCGTTCCGATTGCATTTACAAATAATGTGGCACCGGGTTCCATCGGTATCATCGGAGCATCCGGAACCGGAATCCAGGAGCTGACAACGATTATTGACCGTCTGGGTGAAGGTGTGACCAACGCGATTGGTATCGGCGGAAGAGACCTAAATGCTGCAGTAGGCGGAATTACCATGATGGATATGATCGACGCCATGGAAGATGACGATACGGTAAAGGTTGTCATCATCGTTTCCAAGCCGCCGGCAAAAGAAGTGCGTGACAAGATTTCCGCAAGACTGAGCAGCTTTAGCAAACCGGTTGTAACGCTGTTTGTAGGAGAAAAGCCGGAATATCATGAGGAGAACTTCTACCATGCCTATACACTGGATGAGGCCGCAAGACTTGCAGTCGGTCTGGTGAGAGGAGAAGAAATTCCGGAAGCAGAAGCGGATGTAGATGAGAGCACCTTCTACAAAGCAGAGGACAAGAAAACGATCAAGGCATACTATTCAGGCGGAACGCTTGCAAATGAAGCTGCAATGCTGATCAAAGATGCTCTTGACGTGAAAGTACCGCCGGAAGATATCGAAGGATATATGCTTCAGCTTGACGGCAATGTTGTTGTGGATCTGGGCGATGATGCTTATACACAGGGTAAACCGCATCCGATGATCGACCCTGCAAAACGAATCGAATGTATGCAGGAAGCGGTCGATGATGAAAGTACAGGAGCCGTTCTTCTGGACATCATGCTTGGATATGGTTCTCACGAGGATATGGCAGGGGCCCTGCTTCCGACGATCAAAGAGCTCAAAGCAAAGGCAGAAGCTGCCGGAAGAAAGGTATTCTTCATCGCTACTGTCTGCGGAACGAGAAGAGACTATCAGGGATATGACGATGCAGTCAATAAATTAAAAGAAGCAGGCGTGATTGTCTGTGAAAATAATAAACTGGCGTGCCGTACGGCAATCCGTGCCATCGGAAGAGATTTCGCAGAGCCGGTGAAGGAAGTACGCCCGAAAGAAGCGGCAGATGCACCGAAGGCAGAGCCGTCTGAGAAGCTTCGCACTCTCCTTTCTGAGAAACCGAAGATCATCAACATCGGACTCAAGAGCTTTGCGGAAGTGGCAGAGCAGTTTGGATGCGAAGTCGTACAGTATGACTGGAATCCGCCGGCAGGAGGAAATGTGGAACTGATCAAAATCCTGAATTTCCTGCGCCACTATGACGGACTGGATATCGATGAAGCAAACCGGGAAGTGATCGCAAAAGTAGTAGCGAGCCAGCCGGTGATCATCGACAACGTAAGAGCAAAAGATGTGATTCCGGAGCTGAATGAAGGAAAAGTCATCCTTCACGCAGGCCCTCCGGTTGCATATGAAAACATGCCGGACCCGATGCAGGGTTCCTGTGTGGGAGCTGTCCTCTTTGAGGAATGGGCGGACAACGAAGCGGACGCAAGAAAGCTTCTGGAATCCGGAGAAATCAAATTTATGCCATGCCACCATGTCAATGCGGTGGGACCGATGGGCGGTATTACATCCCCGAACATGGCAGTGTTTGTTGTAAAGAACATGACAGACGGAAACGAAGCGTACTGCACCATGAACGAAGGAATCGGAAAAGTACTCCGTTTCGGAGCATACTCCGAGGAAGTCGTAGAACGTCTCCGCTGGATGAGAGATATTCTGGGACCGACACTTGGAAAGGCAATACGCGAGCTTGGCGGCATTGCGGTTAATCCGCTGATCGCAAAAGCGATTGCCATGGGAGATGAATTCCACCAGAGAAATATTGCAGCGTCCCTTGCCTTCTTAAAAGAAGTAGCGCCGACCATCACGAAGATGGAGATGGACGAGAAGGACCGCTACGATGTCATCAAGTTCCTTTCCGATACAGACCAGTTCTTCCTGAACATCATGATGGCCACAGGAAAGGCTGTAATGGATGCGGCACGGACGATCCAGAAGGGAACAATCGTAACAGCAATGTGCCGGAACGGATACGAATTCGGTATCCGGATCGCGGGCATGGGAGATCAGTGGTTTACCGGACCGGTGAATACTCCGCAGGGACTCTACTTCACAGGATACGACGGAGAAGACGCGTGCCCGGATATGGGAGACAGTGCCATCACAGAGACCTTCGGTGTCGGCGGTATGGCAATGATCGCGGCTCCTGCCGTAACAAGATTTGTCGGAGCAGGCGGCTATGAGGACGCTCTGCGTACAAGTACGGAGATGACAGAAATTACCATCGACCGGAACCCGAACTTCATCATTCCGAACTGGAACTTCCAGGGAATCTGTCTTGGAATCGATGCAAGACTTGTTGTAGAAAAAGGAATTACACCGGTAATCAATACCGGAATCGCGCATAAAGTGGCCGGATACGGACAGATCGGAGCCGGAACAGTTCATCCGCCGATCGAGTGTTTTGAAAAAGCGGTCAAAGCTTATGCAGAAAAACTGGGCTTTACTTCATAAAGAATAACAGCCGGAAAAGGAGGAAGCCGTGGAAAACAAAAAGATTGTGATTGCCCTGGGCGGAAACGCTCTGGGGAATGACGTGGAAGAGCAGAAAGAGGCGGTTGCGAAGACGGCGGAGGTCATCGTCGATCTGGCGCAGCAGGGCTATCATCTGATCGTGACACACGGGAATGGACCGCAGGTCGGAATGATACAGACCGCAATGGATAACTTTGACAAAGATCTGGCGGCATCCAAGAAAGTTCCGCTTCCGACGAGCGTGGCCATGAGCCAGGGATATATTGGAATTGACCTGCAAAATGCCATCAAGTACGAGCTCTACAGAAGAGACCTTGACATGAAGGTTTCCACCATTCTTTCCCAGGTGGAAGTCGATGAGCAGGATGAGGCATTTGAACATCCTTCCAAGCCGATCGGAAGATTTATGACAGAAGAAGAAGCAAAAGAAAAAGAGGCAGAAGGGATCCGCTGCATGGAAGATGCAGGCAGAGGCTACCGCGTGGTGGTAGCCTCCCCGATGCCGAAACGAATCCGGGAGCTGGAGACCATCCGGACGCTGATGAACGCAGGGCACATTGTCATTACCTGCGGGGGAGGCGGCATCCCGGTGATTAACAAAGGAGGAAAACTTGTCGGTGTGAGCGCAGTCATCGATAAGGATAATGTAAGCAGCCTCCTGGCATCCAAAATCGGGGCAGATTATCTTGTAATTCTGACCGCGGTGGAAAAGGTTGCCATCAATTTTGGAAAGGAAAATCAGGAATGGCTGTCCGACCTCACGGTAGAACAGGCGAAAGAATACATTGCACAGGAGCAGTTTGCAAAAGGCTCCATGCTTCCTAAGATCGAAGCGGCGGTGCGTTTTGCCGAGTCCGGAGAGGGAAGAAGAACACTGATTACGCTGCTTGAGAAGGCAGCGGACGGAATCGCGGGAAAGACGGGTACAGTCATTCATATGTAAATCGGGAGAGATAGTATGAATATACCAGTAAATCTATTTATGTGGGTTTTGGCATGTCTGCCGATCATCGTACTGCTTGTGCTGATGATCAAGTTTCAGTGGGGAGCGACAGACGCAGCTCCGGTCGGACTTGCCATTACCGTATTCACGGGAATCGTATTTTATAAGGCAGATTTGAAAGTGATTGTATCGGAGGGGAGCAAGGGAATCTGGAATGCATTGACCATTCTGATCATTGTATGGACGGCAGTCCTTCTCTATCAGGTCGGGAACGAGACGAGGGCCTTCTTCGTCATCCGGGACGGTATGAGAAAGCTCCTTCCAAACGAATTGCTTTTAGTCCTGGCTATGGGATGGATCTTTGAAAGTTTCCTCCAGGGGATCACAGGATTCGGCGTGCCGGTGGCAGTCGGCGCTCCGCTTCTGATCGGGATTGGAGTCAAGCCGATGTGGGCGGTTATCATTCCGCTTCTTGGACAGTCCTGGGGCAATACCTTCGGGACTCTGGCGGCGGCGTGGGATGCCCTCGCCATGAGCGCCGGACTCAGCGCGGGAAGTAAGGAATATCTGATTACCGCATTCTGGACCGCACTCTTTATCTGGTTCTGGAACATGATCATCGGTATGACAATCTGCTGGTTTTATGGAAAAGGCAAGGCGATCCGCAAAGGCTTTCTGGCCGTGGTTCTGCTTTCGGTAATACAGGGAGGCGGAGAACTTCTGCTGACCCAGGTCAACACGACAATCGCATGTTTTGTTCCGGCCTGCATTTCTCTGATCGCCATTTTGCTGCTCGGGAGGCTTCCGGCGTTCCGAAAGGAATGGAGCGTGGAGGACAGCCGGGTTATGGAGCGGGGAAAAGATACACAGGAAACAGAGGAAAAACCGGAAGGTATGACACTGCTGCACGCATTTGTGCCGTACATCCTCTTATCCGTGATCGCGCTGGTTGTGCTTTTAGTGGAGCCGGTACATACCCTCCTCAGCAAGGTGCAGATCGGATTCTCCTTCCCGGAGACCGTGACCGGATATGGATATGTGAACGAGGCAGTGGAGAGTTTCTCACCATGGACACCGTTTACCCATGCGAGTATGTTCCTTTTTGTATCGGCCGTAATCGGAATGATCTACTATAAGAAAAAAGGGTGGATCCAGAAAGGCGGAATCGGCCGGATCTTTGTCAGGGCAGTCTCCATGACGATGCCGTCCGGCATGGCGATCATCGGACTGGTCATCATGTCAAAGATTATGGCAGGAACCGGACAGACCGAAGTCCTCGCAAATGGAATCGCAGGCGTGCTCGGAAAAGTTTACGTGATCCTTTCACCGTTTATCGGTCTTCTCGGATCATTTATGACCGGAAGCAATATGAGTTCCAATATCCTGTTCGCAGGCTTCCAGTCTACGACGGCGAACCTTCTGAATGTCGATCCGTCCATTGTTCTGGGTGCACAGTCATCCGGCGGCTCGATCGGAAGCGCCATCAGTCCAAGCAACATCGTGCTTGGTACAACAACAGCCAACATACTTGGAAGCGAAGGAAAGGTACTCAGAAAAATTATCGTTATCACGGTGCCTGCAGCGCTGATGATCGGTGTCTTTGTACTGGCACTGACCAGCCTGTAAGAAGGAGGATCACATGGAAGAGAAAGGATTTTTTCAGACAAGACCAGGAAGACTTACAATCGCGTTTTGTGTCATCATGGCGGCGTTTGTCCTCATGCTGACAGGACTTCATTTAGAGAATGACATCCTATGTCTGATCGGATTTATCATGACAGCGGCGGCGATGCTGTATTCCCCGATCGAAGGACATCTGTATGCACGTTTTAAAAATAAATAGAAAGGCGAGGTAACACACTATGGGAATTGAAGAAGTAACAGGAAGAATTGCAGAAAATCTGGAGCACCTGAAACAGTACACAGCCACACCTGGCGAAGGCTGTACAAGACTTCCTTTCACAAAGGAGGCAAGAGACGCGGCTGAGTACCTGAAAGGGCTGATGGAGGCTGCCGGACTGGAGGTCCGTGAAGATGCAGCAGGAAACGTGATCGGAATCATGAAAGGAGAAGACCCGTCACTTCCATGCGTTATGATGGGATCGCACTATGATTCGGTTGTAAACGGAGGAAACTTTGACGGAATCGCCGGCGTCATCTGTGCCATCGAAGTTGCAAGACAGCTAAAGGAAAAAGGCATCAAGCCAAAGAGAAACTTTGCTGTTGTCGGATTCTGCGATGAAGAGGGAATGCGTTTCGGTACCGGCTACTTCGGATCCGGAGCAATGCTCGGACACCGGGATGTAGAGTACTGTAAGAAATTTAAAGATACCGATGGCGTTTCCATTTATGACGCAATGAAAGGTTACGGACTGGATCCGGAGAAGATCGAGGACGCAAAATGGCCGGACGGATCCATTGGATACTTCCTTGAGGCCCATATTGAGCAGGGACCGGTTCTGGATGCTGAGAACATCGAAATCGGACTGGTTGACTGTATCGTAGGTATCCAGCGTTACATGGTGACTGTACATGGAAGATCCGACCATGCAGGAACCACACCGATGGATATGAGAATGGATGCTGTGGATGCTGCCACAAAAGTAATTTCCAAGATTGCTGACTGGGCAAGAGAAAAAGCAGACGGTACCGTTTCCACAGTCGGATATATCAACACCGTACCGGGCGGAATGAACATTGTGGCAGAAGAATGCCAGTTTACAGTGGACATCCGTTCCAAGAACAATGACAATATCAACGATATCGCAAACCGCATCCGTGCAGCACTGGACCGTGAGGTAAAGGCAATGGGCGGAAGCTACGATATCGAAACCAAACTGGTTATCACACCGGTTGACCTTTCCAAAGACATGCTCGGCATCATGGAAGAAAGCTGCAAGGAACATGGATACAGCTACAAATATCTTCCAAGTGGTGCAGGACATGACGCACTGGAAATCGGTCAGGTGCTTCCGACAGTGATGCTCTTTGTACCGAGCAAAGAAGGAAGAAGCCACTGCCCGGTAGAATTTACAAAATACAGCGATTTTGCAAAAGCTTCCACGATTATGACAGAGCTTGCCGAAAAGCTGCTTGCATAAGCATAGCAGAAAAATACCCAAGCCACACCGGCCGCGCTGCAGGATGTTCTGTGGCGCGGCTTTTTGCAACCATTGTTCCGGGGAGTGGACAGAAGGGGAAGCAGGGTATTTCATGACTGGTGAAAGCATGCTATACTGTAGATATTACGAAAAAGAAACGGATGAGGAATCATGGGATTTACAGTAGAAGATCTCCTGCGGACGGAAGAGTGCAGAGAGATGAAACTGCTTTGCGGGGAGCAGGGCCTGAAAAATGAAATCAAAGGGGTAACGATTATCGAAGCACCGGATATCGTCAAGTTTATCAACGGAGGTGAACTTCTGCTTACGGGACTTTATGCATTCAAATCCTGCAGCATAGAAGAGTTTGAGAATTACATTTCAGAATTCCGGAAAAAGAAAATCAGCGGGCTGATCGTAAAGAGGGGACGTCTTGTGGAGCAGGCGGACAGAAAGATCCAGCTTTTACAGGAGTACGCAAGGAAAAACCAGATCCCGCTTCTGGATGTTCCGTTCGGAATCTCGTTTCAGAAGATTCTGGCCATCGTTATGGAGCATCTGTTCAATGAGGAAGTCACGCAGTTAAAGTATTTCAAGACGACCCACGACAACTTTACGGCGCTGACTCTTGGAAACAGCGGCTCAGACAGTATGATCCGGGACATCCTCGACATGCTGGAAAAGCTGATCCGTAATCCGGTGGCTCTCTACAACCAGAACCGGACCTGCTATGCGTCTACGTCGGGTGAGACAAAAGATCTGGAGTTTCTTGAAAATCTTCAGGACTATGATCCGGAAGTGCTGACCAACTATCAGTACTGGAGACAGGAAGGCGAGGAAGTGCAGTATCTGATCCGGATCCGGCTCAATGTGGGTGTTCAGATGTATCTGGTAGTGACGGAGAGAACAGCACCGTTTACAAAGATGGACTGCATTGCTATCGAAAATGCCATTGTGGCGCTTCAGTACGAGTTTTCCAGACAGTTCGCCATCCAGGAACTGGAGAAGAAGTTCCAGAATGATATCCTGAATAATATTCTCAACGGCAAGGTAACGTCCGAGGCGGAGATGGAGAAAAGCGCAGGACTTCTTCAGATGGACAAGGACGGAACTTACCGGGTGATTGTTTTTGGCACAAAAAATGAGGGACATTCACAGAAAGACATCAATGAAAAGCTGATGCATGTCAGTTGTCTCGAGGAAGCGGTCAGAAGGTGTCTTCCGGATCTGAAGATTCACCGGGATCTGGATAAGATTGTTGCCATCAAGGAGGCAGATCCGACGAAAACCCAGGCGGAATGCAGAAAAGAGATGCAGGAAATCCTCAGCCGAGTGCAGGCGGAGATGAAGTATCAGAATAAGAATTTAAGCGTCCGGGCGGGCGTCGGAAGGATCGTAAAGGGGATTGAAAACCTTCCGGAATCCTACAAGGAGGCGGACGATGCGCTCTCCTTCATCGACATCGCAGGAGATATTTCCGGCGACGGGGATGCTTCTGTCATGATGTTTTCCGATTTTGGAATCTTTAAGCTTCTCTGCCAGCTGGATGATCCGCAGACGCTTATGGAATATATACCGGAGTCACTGCAGAAGCTGCTTCAATATAAGAAGCCGCAGCAGGAGGATCTGATTATTACACTGAAATCGTATCTGAAAAATAATCAGAATCTTTCCAAGACCGCGCAGGAGCTTTACGTCCATTACAAGACCGCGGCCTACCGGATCGAGAAGATCGCCCGGATCACGGGCATGGATTTTGACAATGCCAATGAGATGCTTGCCGTCCGGATCGGACTGGTCGTCTGCAAAATGATAGAAAATTACAACAAAAAGTAAAAGAAGAAGATGCTTTTAGGCAGTTTATCCAATCTGGATAAACTGCCATCTTTTTTTTATCATCTTCCGCCGATGTAATTTGTTAAATAATTATCTATACTGATCTCATAAGGAAGAGCCGGAAAGGAAGGGATTACGTGGAAGTTGATGTAAAAAAAGTCATGGAACATCTGGACGAAATCTATCAGTGCGGTGCAAAGCCGGACGGCACTTTTACAAGAATGGCATACTCCGAAGAGGATAAAAGAGGAAGAGCACTTTTCCGGAGCTGGTTTGAAAAACTTGGAATTCCGACACGGGTGGACGAGGCAGGCAACCTGATTGCCCGCATGGAAGGATCCGATCCGTCACTGCCGGCGATTCTTGTCGGCTCCCACCTGGACACGGTGCCGGACGGAGGAAAGTACGATGGAGCAGTCGGATGTATGGGAGGGCTTGCCGTATGTGAGACACTCAAAGCGGCGGGACAGATGCTCCGCCATCCGCTGGAAGTCATCGTCTTTACCGATGAGGAAGGCTTCCGATTTGGAAGCGGCCTGACGGGAAGCAGCGCCATCTGCGGAGAAAAGCTGGATATCAGTCCGGATGATCTGGATATGGACGGAAGAACGAGACGGGAAGTCTTTGAAAGCTGCGGAATTGACATTGAACGTATTCCGGAGGCAAAACGGGATCCGAAGTCCATTCACTGCTTTATCGAGCTTCACATTGAGCAGGGAGGAACCCTTGATAAAAACCAGATTCCGGTAGGAATCGTATCCTCCATTGCAGGCGTGAGCCGGTACGAGGTGACTATCACAGGCGAGGCAAACCACGCAGGAAGTACGATGATGGAGGACAGAAAGGATGCCCTTGTAGCAGCATCGCAGTTTATCGCAGAAGTGCCGAAGACCGTGAAGGCCTGCGGCAACCCATACACCGTAGCGACGGTGGGGACGATCCGGGTGACACCGAATTCTGTCAATGTGGTGCCGGGTACCTGCACATTCCAGCTGGAGATCCGGGATCAGCATGCGGAAGTTATGAAAGAGATCGAGACGAAGATGTTTGCATATCTGAAGGAGATCTGTGAAGAGGGAGGCTATACTTACTCCGTTTCCCCGATTTCCTACCACGCGCCGGCCCCGATGCACGAGGCGGTCAAAGGCGCGATCGAGCGGGCCGTGAAACGGACCGGAACGAAGTACACGGTGCTCCCAAGCGGAGCATTCCACGATTCCCTGCTGATGACAGGGTTCGTACCGACGGGCATGATTTTCGTGCCGAGCGAAAAAGGAATCAGCCATTCCAGATATGAATTTACAAAAGAAGAAGATATCGGACGCGGCTGTAATGTATTACTGGAAACTGTTTTAGAAGCAGACAATATGAAAATGTAATGAAAAAGAATAGAAAGGAGAACATCTTATGGAGAAGAAAAAAATTGGTATCATCGGCGGAGGTATTTCTGGTACATGTTTAGGTTACCATTTAAGCCTCTATGACAACGCGGAAGTGATCGTATTTGAAAAAGCTACGATCGGCGGAGCTTCCACAGCTAAATCCGCAGGAACAGTATGTCTTTTTGATGACTCTCTGAAAAACAGATACTGGGACGTAAGACTTTACGGATTTGAATCCTATCTGAAAATGGAAGCGGAAGAAAAAGGATCCGCTGGATTTGACAAGACCGGCACACTCGTTGTCGCTACAAACGAGCAGGTAGAAGCAACAATCAAAACCGGTATCGCACTTGCAAAAGCAGCAGGATATTCAGGTGAATATATCACAGATAAAGACAGAATCAAAGAGATTCTTCCGGACATCTCCACAGAAAATATTCTTGGAGCCGGATATACACAGGATGACGGCTACTTTGACGGAACCATGATCTCCAACACTTATGCAAAGAAACTGCAGAAAAACGGCGGAGTGATCAAGACCGGCGTAAAAGTGACAGAAGTCATTGTGAAAGACAATAAAGTCAAAGGATTAAAGACAAGCGAAGGCGAAGAATATGAATTTGACTATGTTGTAGACTGTACAGGACCATGGAGCAAATTTACAGGGGAACTTGTAGGTCTGGATGTACCGATCTGGCATACAAAAGCCGAGGCATTCTTCCTTTGCCCTCCTGGAAAGAAACTCAGCTACACATTCCCGGTACTGAAATATCCGGAATTCTATGCTTTAAGAGCGGGAGACAACATCTTTATCTGCAAATCCCACCTCTCCATGGATCTGAACAATCCGATGCATGCAGGACAGTGGGATCCGGACAAACTTCCGGAAACAGGCGGAACAGATGACTACTTCATCGATTTCCTTCTCGACCAGCTGGAAGTAAAAGTTCCGGGCATCGTAGACAGCGGACTCGTATCTTCCTGGCTTTCCTACCGTGCGGAACCAAAGGATTTCCTTCCGATCCTCGGAGAAACTCCGGTAGAGGGATACATCCTCGCTACAGGATACGGCGGAAATGGTGTTATCGAAGCACCGGCAGCAAGCAGAGACCTCGCAAAACTCATTATGCGCGGAGAGTCCACACCGTTACTGGAAGACTGGGCATTCAAACGTCTGCTTTAATATCAGAAACAAACATTGACAGCCCGGCCATGGATCATTTCGTTCATGGCCGGTCTGTTATCAGAATTTCAGGAGGAAAACATGGATATAGCGGTTCTTATTAAACAGGTACCTGTTTCAAACAATGTATCAGTAGATCCGGAGACACATGCCCTCATCCGTGCAAGTGCAGAGGGAATGATCAATCCGGCTGACTTAAATGCAATCGAAGAAGCCATGATGCTCAAAGAGCAGACAGGCGGAAAGGTTGTAGTTTTCACGATGGGCCCTCCGGATGCCGAAAAGGCACTTCGTGAGGCAATGGCACACGGCTGCGATGAAAGCTGCCTGATCACAGACAGGGTAGTAGCAGGAGGCGATACGATTGCGACAGCAAGAGTACTGGCCGAAGCAATCAAAAAATATGGACAGTTCGATCTGATTCTTGGCGGCGCTCTGTCTGCGGACGGAGCAACAGGTCAGGTTGGAGCAATGGTTGCGGAATGTCTTGGAATTCCTCACATCTGTGAGATTCAAAGCATCAAGTATGATGAAGCTGCTCCGGACAAAATCGAAGCGGTGAAAAAAGTATACGGGGAACGTTTCCTTGTACGTACTTCGCTGCCGGCAGTACTGTCTGTAAACTTTGGATGCAATGTGCCAAGACTTGCTACACTTCGTAGTACAAGAGCGGCAAAGAACAAACCGCTTGCTGCCTATACTAACGCGGACCTGAATCTTCCGGAGGACCAGGTCGGAATTAAAGGTTCTCCGACAGCAGTCATCGATTCCTTCGAACCGACAGGAGGAAGAATGGCAGAAATGCTGACCGGAACACCGGAAGAACTGGCTGTGAAACTGAAAGACCTGATCGATGAGGAGAAAGGAAATTTATAATGGCTAATGGAATTTGTATTTTCGCAGAAAATTATAATGGAAAATTAGAGCCGGCTTCTGCAGAACTTGTCTCCGCGGCACGTCTGATTCAGGAAACAACAAAAGAGCAGATCAGCGCGGTTGTTGTGGCAAAGGACTGCGACGGTATTATTGAAGAATTAAAAAATATTGGCGTAGAGAAAATATACGCTGTAAAGACAGATCATGATATCCTTTTTCAGGATGATGCTGCAAGTCAGGTACTTGCTGATATGATCAGAAAGATTGATCCGTCTTCTGTTCTGATTCCGGCGACACCGGCAGGACGTTCCATATTCTCAAGAGTAGCGATGAAATTAAACTGCGGACTGACCGCAGACTGTACAGAGCTGCTGGTGGGCACAAAAGAGGATGGATCCTACTATATTAAACAGAACAAACCATCTTATGGAGAAAACGTTTTTGTTACCATCGTTACAAGAGACGGATACTATCCTCAGATGATGACAGTACGTCCGGGTGTTTACACAATCCCGGAAAAGTCAGAGGGAAACGCGGAAGTTGTCTACATGGATGATATTCAGATCCCGGAATCCAGAATTGAGATCGCGGAAATTCTGCCTCAGGAAGATTCTACAGACAGCATTCTCTCCGCGGAGATTGTTGTCGTAGGAGGAAGAGGAACTCTGGAAGACGATAATTTTGAACTTGTAAAACAGTTTGCGGATAAGATTGGGGCTGCTATCGGCGGTACCCGTCCGATGGTAGATACAGAGACAATTCCGTTTGACCACCAGATCGGTCAGACCGGACTGACAATCCGTCCGAAAATCTGTATTTCTCTTGGTGTATCAGGAGCAATCCAGCACACAGAGGGTATCAAGGATACCAAACTTTTTGTTGCAGTTAATACCGATGAGAATGCGGCGATCTTCAAAGTGGCTGATTATGGAATGGTAGCCGATCTCCGTGAGGTTCTGGAAAATTATCTGAAACTGTAGTACAATACAACTGAGGTGAGACAAATGGAATTATTAGAATTAATGAGAACAAGACACAGCATCCGCAGCTATGGCGATGCGCCGGTATCTGAGGAAGACATCACAAAAATCCTTCAGGCAGGAATGCTTTCCGCGTCAGGAAAAGCAATTCGTCCATGGGAGTTTATCGTCGTGACAGATAAAGATGTCCTGCAGAAAATGTCCGACTGCCGGGCAGGATCTGTGAAGATGCTCAAAGAAGCAGCCTGCGCTATCGTGGTAGTCGGCAATGAGGACGCATCAGATGTCTGGATCGAGGACTGCTCCGCAGTGATGAGCAACATGCATCTGATGGCTCATGCACTGGGACTTGGCAGCTGCTGGGTACAGGGAAGACTCAGAAAAGCAGAGGACGGAAGAGACACGGAAGCATTTGTACGGGATATTCTCGGATATCCGGAAAACTACAAGCTTCAGGCGATTCTTACGGTCGGAGTGCCGGCGGAGGAAAAGAAACCTTATGAGTTAAGTGATCTTCCGACAGAGAAGATTCACTACGGAAAATTCTGATAAAACCCGGTGTCATGCGGGGTGGATCTGTACAGAAAACTGTATAAATCCACCTCGCTTTTTTTGCGTTTTTTTGCGGTTGACAAACGGTATTTTTCGTGATATGTTTAGGACAATTTCGTTATAAACAAGAAGAGAAATCAAGGTGAAAGGCGGTGGAGAATATGGATCTGGTCAAGAAGGTGATAGTGCTTGTCTGCAGTATCATCCTGGTAGGGTTTACCCTGACCGATTTCCATTCTGTCATTGCGGAGGATCCGGCGTATGCCGGACATCTTTTTGTCAATAAACCGGAGAAGCAGACACTCACAGCACATGAGAAGAAAAGCCATCCTGATTCGGACGCCAACAGAGAAGAAGCCGGAATTATGTGGAAGTATCTGAGAAGTGGAAAACAGAAAGCGGCCAGAGGACTGGCACTTTCCACGATCTTTCTGGCCGGGTCGGCTGCTGCATTGTTCCGGATTTTTGAAAACCGGCATTATCTGGGAGGTCTTCTCCTTCAGGTAGTTTATATGGCACGGTTCCTTTATGAACTGTCAGTGCAGAAAGACAAGGACGGCAAGAAAAGAACTTCCGCACGGAGGCTTCTGCTTTCGTTCCAGGACAGTTCAAAAATATAAGGAAGACGTGAAAGGAATTAAGGGAAAACCATGGAACGGTTTATGAATTTTATAAAGCGTCAGTCACCGGGGCTTGTCATCACATCAGGGTTTGCCATTGTGATTTTCATTGGAGCTCTGCTGCTTTTGCTTCCGTGTTCCGTGAAGGACGGGGCGACAGTGACATTTGTGGACGCACTCTTTACATCCACGAGCGCAGTCTGTGTAACCGGACTGATAGCCATTGATACGGCAGATCATTTTACTGCGATTGGACAGGCTGTTGTAGCACTGCTGATTCAGATCGGAGGTCTTGGAGTGACATCTGTCGGAGTCGGAGTTATGATCGCGGTAGGACACCGCGTCAGCTACAGGAGCCGGACACTGATCAAAGAGGCACTTAATGTGGATACCTACAGTGGAATTGTGAAGTTTGTAAAAGCGATTCTTCTGACGACGTTGTTTTTTGAAAGTTTGGGAGCAATTTTAAGCTTTATCGTATTCAGTCAGGATTATCCGACACTTCATGCCCTTGGAATCAGTGTATTCCATTCCATTGCGGCGTTTAACAATTCGGGATTTGATATTCTGGGCGGTTTGAGAAATCTGATCCCGTATCAGGAGAATGTCCTGCTGAATCTGACCACCTGCGGATTGATTTTCTTTGGCGGTATCGGTTTCCTTGTCATTATGGATATTCTGAAGCAGAGAAAATTCAAGAAGCTTATGTTTCATTCAAAAGTTGTACTGACAACAAGTATTGTCCTGATTATTGTAGGGACAGTCCTGCTAAAGCTGACCGAGCACATCACATGGCTTGGCGCGTTGTTTCACAGTGTTTCGGCGAGAACAGCAGGTTTTTCAACATATCCGATCGGAAGCTTCAGCACAGCCGGACTCTTTGTCCTCTGTGTTCTGATGTTTATCGGTGCTTCTCCGGGATCAACCGGAGGCGGTATCAAGACGAGTACATTCTTTACCCTTGCACAGGCAGTCCGGAGTATGTTTTCAAAACGTGCGGTTGGCGCATTTAAGAGAAGCATCTCAAAACAGAATGTCAGCAAGGCGTATGCGATCACACTGCTTTCTGCAATTGTCGTGGTCGTAGCGGTATTTTTGATGTGCATTATTGAGCCGGATATCGACTTTATGAAAATCCTTTTTGAAGTGATTTCGGCGTTTGGTACCGTAGGACTTTCTACCGGCATTACGCCGGATTTGAGTGATCCGGGGAAATTGATCATTATCCTTGTCATGTTTATTGGAAGACTCGGAGCTATGACCCTGATCACCATGTGGGTAAACCGGCCGGAGCCGAATATCCGGTATGCGGAAGAACAGATTTCAGTTGGTTAAGAGAAAGGAATAAAATAGAGATGAAAAAGAAAGCATCAGCAAAAACTTTTGGAGTGATCGGGCTGGGACGTTTTGGTATGGCGCTTGCCATGACGCTTGCAAAAGGCGAGAAAGATGTCATTGTTATTGACGAAAATGAAAGTAAAGTAAGAGAAATGAGACCGTACACGGATTATGCATTTGTGACAAGCAATTTGAATGAAGAAAGCCTTCGGGAGGCGGGCATCCAGAATTGTGACGTGGTAATTGTCTGCATTGGTACGAATGTAGGAGTTGGAATATTAACAACACTTAGTGTCATTGAGATGGGAGTACCAAGAGTGATCTCCAAGGCGCTTAGTACAGAACAGGGAGCGGTTTTGAAAAAGATCGGTGCAGAGGTTGTCTATCCGGAAAAGGATATGGCATATTTCCTCGGGAAACGTCTGATTTCCGATAATTTTCTGGACTTCATCCATCTGAATGACAGCGTAGAGATCCGGCAGGTACGTGTATCCGGAAGCGCGAGCGGAAAGAGTATTGAAAAACTTGCTCTTCGGAAACACTATCAGTTGAATATTATCGCTTTGGAAAGAGAGAATAAGACAACGATAGAGATCCACCCGGAAGACACTCTCAGAGAAGGCGATATCATTTCTGTAATCGGAAAGGTCGAAGATATCGACGCTTTTGAAAATCAGCTTTAACAGATAAGATAAAAGGTTCTCCTGACAGGAGAGCCTTTTTCGATGTGCAGAACAGTCAAAAAAGAGGTGCATTGTGAGCTGATTTCTATATAATAGAAAGCAGGAATGAAAGGAGTGAAACAGACGATGGAAAAGGAAATCTTGTTTGGCGCTGCATACTATCCGGAGTACATGCCGTATGAAAGAGTAAAAGAGGATATCCGGATGATGAAAGAAGCGGGAATGAATGTGGTGAGAATTGCGGAATCTACATGGAGCACGTTGGAACCGGAAGATGGTGTATTTGATTTTTCCTATATCGACCAGGTTATAGAAGAAGCCGGTAAAGCCGGAATGAAAGTGATTATCGGGACACCGACCTATGCGGTACCGTCATGGCTTTGCAGGAAAGATCCGGGTGTACTGGTAGAAACCGGACAGGGAGAGTCTTACTACGGAAGAAGGCAGATTTTCAATCTCCTCAATCCGACCTTCCGATGCCACGCAGAGCGGGTTATCCGAAAGCTGGCGGAACATACGGCCGGAGCCGGACCGGTAATAGGATTCCAGATTGATAATGAGACAAAACACTACGGAAATATGGGCAGGGAGATACAAGCCGCATTCAGAAAGGCCATGGAAGAAAAATTTCAAACCACGGAGAATCTGAACAAGGCCTTCGGACTTGCCTACTGGAGCAACTCGATTCATAACTGGGAGGATTTCCCCGACATGAGAGGCTGTATCAACGGCGGTCTTGCCTCTGAGTTTTCTGCGTTTCAGAGAAAGATGGCAGCGGATTATCTGATGTGGCAGGCGGATCTGATCCGGGAATACAAGCGGGAAGATCAGTTCATTACCCACAATCTGGATTTTGAATGGAAGAAATTCGGGGCCGATATCGCGCAGGACGGCTATTCCTACGGGGTGCAGCCGGACATTAACCATTACGAGGCAGCAAAAGCGCTGACCCTTGCAGGTACGGATATTTACCATCCGACACAGGACGATCTGACCGGAGCAGAGACGGCCTTTGGCGGAGATTCGGTCCGAAGTCTCAAAGACAGCGGATATCTTGTTCTGGAATGTCAGGCACAGGCTTTTAAATACTGGACGCCGTATCCGGGGCAGCTGAGACTTCAGGCATACAGCCATCTGGCTTCCGGCGCCATCGGAACACTTTACTGGAACTGGCATTCCATTCACAGCGGATATGAGACATACTGGCGGGGAGTTTTAAGCCATGATCTGGACACGAATCCGGTCTACGAAGAAGCCGCTGTTATTGGAAAAGAATGGTCAAAACTGGGAGAAAAAATCAACGGACTGCAAAAAAAGAACGAGATTGCCCTTGTAATTGACAACCATTCGATGTCAGCATTGAACTGGTTCCCGATTGATAAGGATCTCAGTTACAACGACGTTGTAAGGTGGATGTATGACAGCCTTTATGAGATGAATCTGGAGTGCGATGTGGTGGATGTCCGGGCGTTGGACCCGTCCAGATATAGGATGATTGTGACGCCGGCGCTTTACAGTGTGTCGGAGGAGATGCTGAAAAAGCTGGAGACATTTGTCAGAAAGGGAGGCGTTCTGGTCAGCTCCTTCCGCTCCTTTGTGGCGGATGAGTACCTCAGAGTGTACCATGACAAGGCACCGCATCTTCTGCACGAATGCTTTGGAATGAGCTACAATCAGTTCACCGAGCCTGGACGCACCCGGCTGAAAGGAAAAGAAGTCCGGTACTTTGCAGAGCTTCTGAAAAGGGAGGGAGCCGAAAGCATGGCGGACTATGAGCATAAATACTGGGGCCGGTACGCGGGAATGACGCATCATGTGTTCGGGGAAGGACATGCGTATTATCTTGGATGTTGGACCTGCAAAGAAACCCTCAAGGAGCTGTACCGGACGGCGGCAGAATCCGCGGGAATTTCCTGCCCGGAACTGGCCTGGCCGGTAACAGTAAGAAACGGAGTGAACCGGGAAGGGAAACAGATTCATTATCTGCTGCATTACAGCGAAGAGGAACAGGAAATCCTCTGCCCGTATGATAATGCCGTAGATCTGCTGACCGGGAAATCATACCGGAAAGGGGAGCCAATCTGTCTTTCGGACTGGGATGTGAAAATACTGGAGGAAGCGTAGATGAAAGCGTTTTTATATACGACAACAGAACAGAGTGAATTTCTGGAAAAGACAGTTCTGTCAGAGAAGATTGACGAAGAAGAAAACCATGTATTGAATATTTATGAAAATCTGAAATACCAGACACTGGAGGGCTTCGGAGGAGCCATTACCGATGCGGCCGGATATGTATTTTCCGAAATGTCAAAGGAGCAGCAGGAGGAAATGCTCCGAATCTACTTTGATCCGGAAGAGATGCGTTACGGACAGGCCCGGATCCATATGGACAGCTGTGATTTTTCCACCCATATGTATGAGGCGGACCCGCATGAGGACGATGAAGAGCTGGAACATTTTTCCTTCCATGATACAGAAGCCTATATTCTGCCGCTTCTTGAGGCTGCCGAAAAGACTGCCGGGAAAAAACTGAAAATCATGCTTTCCGCCTGGTCCCCTCCGGCATATATGAAGACCAACACCAGCCGGAAAAAGGGCGGCTCCTTAAAGCCGGAATACCGGAGCAGGTGGGCCGAATATCTGTGCCGGTATGTGGAAGAGTTCAGAAAGCGCGGCTTTGAGGTTGCCCGTATGTCCATCCAGAATGAGCCGAAGGCTGTACAGGAATGGGATTCCTGCATTTACACCCCGCAGGAGGAGAAGGAATTTCTCCGGGACTATCTTGTCCCGGCCATGAAGTGCCACGGACTTTCGGATGTGGAGATCTTCATCTGGGATCACAATAAGGAACGCCTTTACGACCGGGCAAGAGAGATACTCGATGATACGACAAGAGATCTTGTCTCAGGTCTGGCATTCCACTGGTACAGCGGAGATCATTTCGAGGCACTGGATCTTGTGAGGGAGCAGTATCCGGAGCAGAAGCTGATTCTCTCGGAAAGCTGTCTGGAATTTGGCAAGTATGAAAAGCAGGCAGAGCAGGAAAATGCCGAACGTCTTGCACACGATATGATCGGCAACCTGAACCATGGAATGTGCTCCTTCTACGACTGGAACATCCTTCTGGACAGCGAAGGAGGCCCGAACCACGCACAGAATTACTGTGATGCTCCGTTTTTGTTTGACATGAAAACGAAAGAGCTGGAACACAGGAAATGCCTGAAATACTACTGGCATTTTGCGCACTTCATTCAGCCGGGTGCCGTCCGGCTTGCAGTGACACGCTACACGGACGAACTGAATTTTACGGCATGGAAAAATCCGGACGGAACCATCGTCTTTGTTGTTCTGAACCGGACGGATGAAGAGAAGGAATGTAACCTGAGATTCCGGCACGAATTGTTCCACTGGGATGCGGCGCCGCACAGTATTGCAAGCGGGATCATTATAGAGGAGGAGAAAGACCGTGATTAAAAATCCGATTCTTCCGGGGTTCAATCCGGATTCATGACAGGGCATTGCTGTTTCTGCCATAAATGAAAAAGGCTTTAATGTCTCAGGTGCAAATCAGATCCGAATACGGTTATAAATGGGAAGTTCTTTTTTTAATCCGTAGCAAAGCAATAAAGTGAGCCCCTTGTCAAGGACATCCGAAAAATTTTTTGTCTGGATTTTATAACAGCTTAAATGCTGATGGTAACTCGTTGGTTTTAATATATTTATAGTACTCGTTTGGAGACATTCCATGGAG
>NZ_NFLO01000019.1:0-72128 GCF_002160935.1 Drancourtella sp. An12
CGAATTGGTACAATTGGAAAGAATCACATTCAGAGCAGTTCCGCTTTACTCAGGACTGCTCTTTTTCCGCTCTGAATCTGATACTTTCCTGATGAATTATAACACATTCATGATCATAGAAATATTATTTTCCCAATTTTTTGTATGAATTAATCTTTTATAACATAATTTTCCCATGATAATATCTCGTTTGGTTAATTTTGATGCATCTTCCCATTCTCCTTTAAAAACATACGTTGCATTATTAGGCTCGTTTGATTCGAAATAATATACATTTCTTTCTGTATAACCGTAGACGACATATCCATTAAAACTTTCTTCTCCAACTGCCACAAAATCCGGCTCATATTTCGCTAAGAATTTATGTCTTTTTTGTATCGTTTTTATTTTACTCTCAGGAACGCTATTGAAATAATTTTTAAGGTACTCTTTAGCTTTTTCCCATGGATATTTTCCCGGAGGTAATATTTTCCAAGGTATATGTTTTATTGTTGTAGTACTAATTGATTGCAAATTAGCATCTACAACTTCACATACTCCAAAAATTTCTAAAAACATATTAATTACATGTTTAATCCTATCATAATCTTTTTTTCGTAATATTTCTGAACGGATAATCGTTTCATCAATAGTTATTTCTTCACATGGAGGCAATACCGTTTGTATTGGAAAACACATTCTAGTTTGGTAACATGTCCCATAGTGATCTTGCCCATGCCAATCAATTATATGGAAATCATGTTCAATAATTCTAGGTTCTTTATCCAAATCTTTCCTTACTACTTTTTTCCCGTCAGCATTATAACGAGTAACTGGCCCTATTGGACGAGGAATCACTTTAATTCCGTTTTCAACTTTCATACATATATTTTTTTCTTTTAAAATATCTCTATTTTTAGAAGAATTTTTTACACAGATATAAAACTGATCTATGTCTCCAAGCCTTTTCATATATGTGGCAACATTATTGATTCTTTGCTTTTGTATTATCATTTCTCTCACCTCTATTCAATATTATTTCGTTCATTCCCATCTGCTTTTGAACGAATATATTTTGTTCCATTTGGCAAATTTACAGTCTGATATTGTCGATAATTGGGATTTCCCTTTTCAATTTGTTTTATCGCATGTTCCAATGATACATGCCTCCCCGAATCAATATTAACAAACTCTGTATTTAATCCGGTCGTTGACTGTTTTGTAGCTTTTAACTTCATAGTTTTCTATACTCCTTGTTATTCATAATATTTATATATGTAAACAAAGAATGACCCACTTTGAAATTCACGATTTCGAACAACAGTTTTGGGATTGTAATATCGAATGATAAATGATAAATTAGATATGGTTAAATTATCTAATGATCAAAAAGGTCATTAACAACTAGCTGAAGTTGCCGCTTCAGCTTTTTTGTTGCCGCATTCACCTGCAATCCCGAATTCATCCCCCCTTTCCAATTTTCAATAATTCTCAAGTGCATTGTATAAAGGTTCCAATTCTTCTTGAATACACTGTACTATTTTATCAATATCTAGGCGTTCAATCATACCATTGCTTTTCATTCCTTTATAGTACATATTGTTCGCCTTTCTAAATAGCTTTTTTAATTTGTCATATCCATTTTTGCCAGATACTTTTGTTTTCTTTGGCAAACGAAGAAATGATATTATTCCCTCCGTATCAAACAAAAACCAATCTTCAATAGATTGCTTTGCCTTTATATGAATAACGTTTTTTACTCCGTACTCTTTAAAAGTACTCTCTACCTCTCCCCAATCTACAGGAGGTTTTGGAGATAATTCAAAAACATCTGTGTCCCTACATAAAGCAATACTAAATTCACATTCTTCACCATATTTGGGTTTTATTTCTTTTATGAATTTTCTTAAAGCTATATTTTTAAATCCTCCGACACCTTTGACATTTTTACACTCAATACTAATATCAAACCTTTTTTGTGGACGTTTCTGTCTGGCATTTAATAATACACGTTTATAAAATTCAACCTCCGTATCCCCTTCAACAAATAATACAAGGCATTTATTCATGTACATCACACTCCAGATAATCTTCCCACTTACTTTCTTCATCAGCCAACATTGAAAACAAATAATCTCCTATGCTCATTTTAAAATCAATAGCGTCTTGTTGTAATAATCGTTGTCCTGATTTTTTCAATGTATAAAATTCTGCAATTCCTGGTTGATGACTTACACCCACATGTATCCATGAAGGATCCAAATAACTCACAACATAAGGAGAATGGCTTGTTATTATTATCTTACAGTCGTCCAACAACTGACTAATTATTTGAATATATGCCTGAAATAAACTTGGATGTACAGAATTCTCCGGTTCCTCAATAGCAATCAAAGAAACATTTCCTTCATTCGCCAAGATGATTCTTGCGAGAATCATGAATACACGTTTCGCACCGTCTGACATCATTGCAAAATCAATTGGATGAATTAAATTTTTATCTTTAACATATAAAACATGTATTGCATTTGCTATTATAAATGGAGCATCATCTGGCAATTTACCACCATCACCACCATTAAATTTGTATTGCTTTACAATAATATCCTCAACATTTGGAAATAAATCTTTATATACTGCTTTTAATAACGCAAATTTATTTGGATTTTTTTCTTGTAATTGATATATTACACGTGGAAGGCTTTCCGTATCAACAGCCATGTCTTCTAAACCTTTGCGTATAATTGGATCCGGCTGATAAAAACTTTTTGCATCTAGATTATTTTCCATATAAAATCTCATGCTATTCAACTTTTTAATAATCTCAGCATAGAATAACTCATCATACGCTCGCAACTTATTTACAACAAGTTCTGTTGACTCAACATTTATTTTAGATGAACATCTACCTGTTTCAGAACTTTTATATAATGCCCTTTGAACATTCCTATTAATTAATTGCGTATATTTCTGACCTTTATCCTCTAACTTTATCCTCAAATATTCAGATACAATCTGTGGTTTCGCATTTTCATCACACTTCCAAGCAAACTCATAACCATATAATACGCGATATTCCTTACTAGCCAATTCAGTCAAAACTTCCATTTCAAATTTATAATTTCTACCAAACATGAAACAATTAATCGGTATTAAATTAGAATTGGACATCATATCAGGCTTATCTTCCATTTTAGCTTTAATAAATGTTAATCCAAAATCAATTCCAGCAAGGACATTTGACTTCCCAAAATTGTTAAGCGCTACTAAAGCTGTGATATTATCAAAACTAATTTTTACATTCGAAAGATTTTTAAATCCATCTATCAAAACGGCCTGAATTTTCATAACAAAGCACCCTTCCTTTTGTATCATGTATATATTATACCTCCTAGTTTAATAATATGCAATATATTTTTTCATATCAGTAATAGTATATTACATTTTACCGGATAATAACCCATATAATGTAATTCATTTTTTCGTATTTCAAAAATTCATATGATGTAAAAAAACTTTGCCTACTTCTAATTTTCATTCTACGAGCTGGCAAAGTCTTTTTTATCTTTTTATATTTTCTTATTCTATCCAAAGCTTTTTACAATACTTTTTTTATCCTTTCAATCAATCCTACATCTGCAGGTAGCCAATCTACACTGTATAATGTTTCTTTTGATAACCACCTTGCCGCTTCATGCTCCTTTAATTCCAATCCTCCTTTTACAATCTCGCACCAAAAGCAATCCATAGAAAGATGAAAGTTTGGATAATCAAATTCAATCGTATCAATCAGTGCTCCTACACTGATATCTGTATCCAATTCTTCTTTGATTTCTCTGACAAGGGCCTGTTCAGGTGTTTCTCCCTCCTCAATCTTACCTCCAGGAAATTCCCATCCGTCCTTGAATTCTCCATATCCTCTTTGTGTGGCAAAAATTTTATCATCTTTTCTAATTACCGCTGCTACTACACGTACAGTCTTCATCACATTTCTCCATTCTGTTTCTTTTTGTTATTCTTACGTTTTTTACCATCAATCACTCACAATATAATCATAAATATCACTTCTTACCGGCACATCTAATCGATAGTCTATCTCAAAGGCATTGTCCTTTGTTTTTTCCATATAAATCTGTCTTGGATTTCCCTCTGCAAAGATTTCTCCCAAAAAATAGAATTCTTTTGCCTCATTATCATCCTTATTTTTTCTGACAAAAAGGAAAATACGATTATTTTTATCCTCTTCGGATTGCTTGTAAATATGAACAGCATCACTGGATGTAATTTTTCTTGGATGTTTGGAAAGTGCAATTAAGTGCCCCTCCGAAACAAATCGATCTTCATAAGCAATTGCATCTTCTGCTTTGTGATAATTAATAAATACAGGAAGCGTCTTCGTTTCACTATCATAATAATAGCCTCCAATATTCTGCGCATTTAAGTTTTTGTTCCAGTTAAGCAAACGGCATACATCTTCATATGTATATTTTTGATATAACGTGAAATTGGTCTCTCTATAAATTTGTCCATACTTTTCCTTCCACTGTTCTATACCAAAATCCAGTAATTCCAAGATCATCTGCCTAAAGTTTTTATTCAAGAGTGCCTTCTGAAATTTTGAGGAAAGAGAATAGCTTCCATCTGTGTTTTTTTCTACCAGATCACAGTCCGAATATTTACGGCGCTCTTCTTCTTTCGGAAATTGATTTTTCAAATTGCGGATCACCGATTTCTCTACTTGTTCATTCATGCCCACATGATATTTTTCCTGCAGGAGTTTCTGATACTGCAGAAGACGATTTTCCCTACTGATCAGCATTCTCAGCATTTCCAGCTCATGAATTCTTTTGTAAGCTATCAGTTTTTTTGAAAAATACTCTATTATAATTTCTTCCTGATTCGTCAAATGCACATGATATTCTGTTTCATATTTTTTCAAAAAGTTATGATAAGATCCGCACTTTTCAAAAATTTTTGTGACGTCCACAGAGCCAAATTTCTTAAAATCGCGTATAGTCGGAATTCTTCCCAACTTATATTTCAGAGTTCTATAAGATTCTCTAAGCAGCTTCATATCATTGGTTCTTGCTGTATCAATAGACGCATAGATTCTCTTTTTTGAAATTTCATCAAAGTGAATGGTGGAACTTCCAGGAATCACTCTAGCTCCTTCCCGAATGTAACGGCGCATCGCGTCTTTGTTATAACTTCTGTCTCCAGACAATGCGATAGGAATCATAAAGTTGTTCATATAATTCCCAATAAAATCAAGGATCACTACATATTCTTTTCCTTCATATTTTCTGAGTCCTCGCCCTAACTGCTGTATAAACACTACCGGAGATTGAGTCGGTCTTAGCATAATAACCTGATTGATTTCCGGGATATCGACACCTTCATTAAAAATGTCTACGGTAAAAATGTAATCCAGCTGATCCTCACCATCTTCATCATTTGTCAGTCTGGCAATCACACTTTCACGTCGTTCCTGAGTATCTTCTCCAGTCAGAACCTCCGTTCTCAATCCACGCTCATTAAACTTTTTCGACAATTCTTTTGCCTCATCTTTTCGGCTGCAGAAAATCAGCCCTTTTACTCGGTCTCCGCTAAATCCATAATAATTTGCCTTGTCAATCACATAATCGACTCGGGCATCAGAAATCAGATTCGAAAAGTTCTTTACGCCCGCATTATCATCAAATACTTCTCCATTTATTTCCAAATCTGTAATTCCAAAATAATGGAAAGGGCACAGTAAATCTTCCTCAAGAGCCTGCTGAAGACGTATTTCATAGGCAATATGATGATCAAAAATCGAATAGATATCATACTGATTAGTATCCGGACTAGCAGTCATTCCCAGCCAGAACTTTGGCTTGAAATACTGCATAATCTTCTGGTAGCTCTCTGCACCCACATGATGACATTCGTCAGCGTATTGTCAATAAGGACAATAAATTTTAATCAATCATTTCTCAGCTAACATATTCTTTACACAAAAGTGAATTGACTACTATTCCTGTCCCACATAATTATTTTTATATTATGACTTACAAAACCCCAAATTAAATTTTTATTGATTTGAAATCGACTAATAATTGTCCGCAACATTCACATACTATCTTCTAAGGCTCTACAGTATAATATTCTCCCTGTGCAGTATCTCCAGTATATTCCAATAACCCTGACCAATCTTTATATTTAGTAATCATAAGAGTTTTGTCATGAATCTCTTTAGATGCATTTACAAACCATACTAAATGAAACTGCTTAATATTTAGAAATTTATCCAAGGCATCTTTCCTGATAATTAATCCCGCTTTTTGCTCAGTCAAATCAGTATCAAAAGCTATTAGTTCACCTTTATTATCACAATAATATCCATCATACTTCTTTTGACTTAGTTTGAGAGTTTTAATAATTTCTGCACATGGATGAGAATATGAAACCGCATCTGCCTTAGATGCATCATATTCTTCCTCCCATAGCAAATCTTGCGTAGTATTCAAAATCCTACCCAAATCTATTGTCACCGGCTCTTTTCTAGTGTACGTTTTAATAGCTGTCGGGATTTCAAAATCCGCATCAAAATTCATTTCCGGTTCAGGCTCTATCTTCTCTAAATCAGTTTCACCTGAGTATTTCTTCAACAATGCATCCAACCAAGAAAACTGTGGTTCCTCAACTGTATTAGTAACCCATTTAGTTTCACCAGTTTTTATTTCTACATTTTTCCATTGCCAATCTAACAGAGATTTACTGCCGCTTGACCATGGATACTCCCTGTTATACAGAGTATATGTTTCTGGAATTCCTGTAATATCACTATTAAGTAGATTCACTTTTTTCTCCGCATATTCTTTTAATATAGCCAATTGTTCATCCGTAACAAAATACCCATATAGCCAGTTCCACACCATTAGTTTGTCATATGCTAAATCATCTCTGCCGGTATCAGCATATTTAGATAGAACAACCCACTGCTTACCCTCATCGTCAGTTAGTAATAAATCCTCCTTCTGATATCTAAAGAAAATCGAACTAGAATTTATCCATTCATCCTCATCAAATGAAGGATCATTTTTTACGCAATTATTTTCCTGAACTGCCTCTCTTATATGGTCATTGACTTGCGCAAAAAATGGGGCATCATCCCATAATAAATTATGTATATTCAAGGTCGGATCAAAATCTTTTACATAAGGCTCCCATGGACCATCATATGATTTAACCTCTTCTTCCATTGAAAATTGGTTTTTCATAGGATAATAGTCTGATATACGAGCCAAGATATTGTACATAGCAATCCATTGATATTTCTTTCCAATACGTTCTATCTTTGACACATAATGCCTATTATATGCAAAACGCCCCACACTTCTATCATAATCATCAAACAGTTCTCCTTGATAACCTAATTCATTGATAATATAATACATGGCGTAATTGAATATTTTATAATCATCTACATCAAAATATCGTAATGCGCGTTGAAAAACATATCTACCAAAATCTCCATACATGCCAATCCCTTCAAACCGCATGGAATGTTGTATATAGAATAATCCATTTGAATAATCTTTGTCTGAATATTTCTGGTCATCAATTTCTGGAATAGGTGTTGATTTATACTTCGGTTTTATTTTTTCAAAATCATAATTTTGAAGTTCATCCGGATACTCTATCATATATCGCTCAATTATAAGTCTTGCATAATCTCTCAATAAAATATCTGGATATATATTATCCTTATTAAAAATTTCTTCAAACACGAAACGAACCAACGCCTTAAATATTTCTTTATTTTCACAATTACGTTTTACACAAGCGCCAAAAGCAACCCCGTAAAGCCTTTGGATTACATATGGATCATTTACATCAGAAAAATTTTTTAAAAGATATTCTGTGTATGCAAAATGAGTTTTTAAAATTTCAATCATCGCCTTCGATGTTGTATCACGAAGCCAACGATTTGAAGATGTAAGTATCCAAGAAAACAGCGTCAACAATAATCTGATTTGCTGATGATCTGAAATCTTTAGCTCTTCCCCTTTGCTATAGAGTTCGATTAATTGAACAATACGATCATCCTTTAAATATCTTTCATTAATAAAGGTTGTCCAAAGATAATCTCTTTTGGGAAGTGAATATTGCTTCAATACGTTGTGCAACACATCTGCATTTAAAAGATGATCTTTTTTTACCGAATTGCTTATAAAAGCATTCCATAAAGTAGACGTTTCTACAGAATACTCATTACAAAGATTCAATAATTCTGAAATAGATAAATATATTTTATTTCTCCATTCAAAGGACTCAATATAAATTGTAAACAAATCCCTTCTAGCCGATTCGTCATTGATAGTTTGTATAATATCAATGCATTCTTCCCCAAATTTTTTAGCATATAATGCACAAATATGTGCAAACAAGTCTTCACTTCCCCAATTTTCAAATTTTCCGTCTATAATCTTCAATACGTTTTCACTGATATATCTTCTAATTTCCTCTTCGCTTTGAAACATTGAAATAATTGTCTTTGCCGAGAAATAGTCGTTCATCTGATCAAAAGAAAAATATACATAGTTTTTTCCATTCAATTCATAATCGTGAAGAATATTTTCCCGTATGAGTTGTGTAATAAAAGGTCTGGCTGCCAATCCTAAGGTACTCCAAATTGGCATCGCTTCTATCTCATCTTTTTCAAATTGGCGCTTTCCCGTAAGTAAAGTCTGTTTAGATAAAGCTTCCACTATAGACAGAACTATATTATCTGATTGATCATATCCTGCTGTTTCAATAGGTCTTGCCAGTTTAATATGAAGCTTATCATTTGCATTTTCCAGAAGTCTGTCATATAATACCGGCAACTCCGCTTCATCACCACGATAAGTTTTACAATACAGCGTCAAGAATAAAGGATTTTCAATATTGCTAATAAACATATGCAATGGAGTAAACTGTATTCCATAATAACCAAGAAATTTTCTTGCAGCATCAAATGGATTGCTTCTGAACCCCATATGTTCTATTTTTACAACATTATCCCATTCAAGAAATCGCTCTGGCAGGATAGATTTCTGATATTCACTTCTGAACGAAACTGCCAAACGAACGTACTTCTTATCACTTATTTTTTTATATAATATTGGTAATACAGATTTCCACAATTGCGGTTTCCAACTTTCATTTAACGCATCAATAAGAATTGGAACTATTTTTCCACTTGTTTCACCAATCACTTCTAAAATATCAATAACATCCTCAAATTCAAAATCCAATCTCAAATTATTTTTTAACTGTTCAAATATATTGATATCCGAAAGGCATTCACTTCCAATAATCAACAAAGCATTCTCATTTGCGTTAAGTAACGAAATTGATTCATTCGCAAAAAGTTGTGTTTTACCAATACCAGCTTTCCCCACAACTATTAAAATCTTGTTATTAAGCAGTTCCTTGTCGTAATCCGATAATTCCAGTCTATAAAACAGTTCTTTAAGTTTATTTAATTTTTCAAGATATCTTTTCAGTTCTGCCGACTTGTTTTTACTACTTTCTTTTATTTTTTCATACTTAATTTGTACATCCGTAATTTCGGATTCAATTTCAAATATCTCAGATTCAAATTCTTCTAAAATCAGTCCTTGCCAATTTTCAACTTCATGAATCGTATTAAATTTCACATCCGGTATTGTAGCAATAAATTTTGAAAGTTTTCGTGCATATTTATATAAATTATCGTTGACAAATTCCCAACGTAATGTCGCAATATCTTCAACAAGACTTCTTTTTTTCTTATTATAATTATCTAATGCACTCTGATCATGCAAGAATACAGATAGATTTCTTGATGCCTCTGTGTCAACATTAAAATCGGCATTAAAACGCTCACCAAGAATATTAACTATTGTAGATGCATTGTTTACAAACCATTCATGTGAGATTCCATGATCATCAAAATAGTATTTTCCCAAAAATGGATATTTTCGAACAAGATCAAGTATAGTTGTATCTGTTATCGGCTGTAATACAATTTCAGCATCCTTTAACAATTTCTCAATATTTTTATAGCTATCACAAGTAGTTGTTAGTGCTTTATTAGAAAATAAATAAATGCGATCTAACTTTCCCTTATAATGTTTAACCGCCTTTTCTGCCGAGTCTTTGATTTGGTTATAGTCAACATCATTGTCAAAAAATTTAGCCTGATAACTAATATATATATTATTGACTTCATCCAATATAGGTTCTGACTCGACTCCTGGATTATTTGGATTACTATGCACATATTTACACAAAATATTGTGAGAAAGGAATTCATACGTAAATAATTGTCTACTCAAATCTTCAAATTTGTACCTCACACCACGTGCATCATTATTGCTCGTAATGAATTGTTCCCAAGTAATCTGCCCAACACTCATGTGTCTACCTTCCTCTCAATTTTATTCTTAACCCAGATTATTTCTCGCACAAAATTCTATATAAATCCAACAGATTCAATGATTAATGATTCTTTACCGTAAAAAGTTTCCCTATGGATTACCGCTTCACATAATGCAATTCTACATCAAATCCAAAATTTTCCATTATAGCCAAAACATCTTATTCATAATCTGCTCTTTATTACGAATAGTTTTATTCACATATAACGATGATATCTCAATATTCTCTGCAGTTTTGGCCTGCGTAATCGCTTTCTCGATACATCTCTTCTTTACATCCATTTCGATATTGTTCTTTAACATTTTTTCTCCGCTATCTTTCTTAATTACTTAACCTATAACTCAATTTATTGTAGCATAATTCTGTAATTCTGAACATCTGCAAAAGGAAAAGTCGGCCAGATTTCTCCAGCCGACTCCATACCCTCAATCCAATATCCTTTTTATGACTTCATCCGAAAACTTCCACCGTATCTCCACATGTCTCGGATCATACACCATCACCTTCTCGATCAGCGCATCCACAATCTCCTGGTCAAGTTCCTCCGCGCCGTAAAAGCGCTCCGCCGTCTCCAGCGCCGCCCTCGTTTCTTCATCCTGAACAAGTTCCGTTTCCTGCAGCTTTGCCTCCAACTCAGTGATTTTTACATCCAGCCGCTCCGCTTCCTTTGTCAGCTCAGCGCGCCTTTTCTGGTAAACCGACTTATCCAGGTTCCCAGCCAGGAATTGATCCATATTGACGAAACGCTCTGCCTCGCATTTTTCCTTATCCTTCTGAAGATCCGCCAATTCCTTTACTATCTCTGCATGATCTCTTTCTGAGGCTGTCTGCCGCCTGAGGATCTTCGCCTTCAGATCGTCAGCCGCCGAAAGAAAGCCCTTTATGGAATCCCAGACTACAGAATTCAATGCATCCTCTCTCACAAATTCCTTCGTACAGCCTCCATCCCCTGTCTGGGCCGCGGCATACGGGCAGTAAAAATACCGATACTCTACACCTTTGACGATGCCGCTTTTCAGCGGCATCGCACGCCCGCAGGTACCGCATTTCACTTTCCGCCACAAGGGATAGGTCTTTTCTACGACACGCTTTGTCTCCCCCCGTTTTCGGAAAATCTTCTGCGCTTTCTGAAACTCTTCCTTTGTGACAATTCCGGGATGCTTTCCCTCAACGATTACTTGCTCTTCCTTTGGGACCGCCACGGAATGATTCCAGCCAACGCCTATCCCTTCACGTTTATGTCCCACAACCGCACCGTAATACATTTCCTGTTTCAGGATATTTCTGACAGAATTGTGATTCCAGCCGGCCTGATCTGATGTATTTCTGAAGTTTTTCTTATCCGGGTGCTTCCGCCGGAAATACTGGGAAGGGGTTTCATATCCCTTCCCGTTCAGCATCCTGGCGATCTCCACCAGTCTCATCCCTCCGATCGCCGCTTCAAAGATTTCCCTGACCACCTCTGCGGCTTCCGGATCAATGCGAAGCTTATGCTTATCCTTCGGATCCCTCGCAAGTCCGAAAGGCACATGACCGCCGATGTACTCTCCCCGCTTCATCTTCGCCCGCTTCGCTGTCGTTACTTTCACAGACAGATCCTTGCTGTAGAAATCATATACGATATTCTTCAGCACCACATCCAGTCCGCCTGTAGTTCCTTTATAATCATTGCTGTCATAACCATCATTTACCGAAATAAACCGGACTCCCAGGAACGGAAAGATCCGTTCCAGATAGTCGCCCAGCTCGATATAGTCACGCCCGAAACGGGAAAAGTCTTTCACGATCACACAGTTTACCGCGCCTTTCTTGATCTGTTCCAGGAGCCGTTCAAAAGCCGGACGCCGGAAATTTGTTCCGCTGTAGCCGTCATCGTAGAACTCCCGGACTTCGCAGTCTTTCAGATCGGTATGGGACTGGATATATCCTCGGATCAGATCCCTCTGGTGCGCGATACTCTCGCTCTCCGTCTTATTTTCCTTTTTCATCACGTCCCGGTCTGCCTGAGACAGCCGGATATATTCAGCGATCACCATATTCTGCCTCCAATTCTTTCAGCACAGCCTCCAGTTTCTCCCGATCCTCGGAATAGTTTAATACAACCTCCACACGGGTGTCCTCATAGATCTTCACCATTTTTACCAAGCCGCGGATCATCTCGTCCGTCAGCATTTCCGCGCCGGCTGCCGTATGGATATTCTTCAGCCATTCGCCGCCGGAAAAAACTGCTTCAAACTGTTCCTTCTCACTCCTGGCTTCGTCCAGTTCCCTGTTCAGCCCGGCCATTCGCTTGTCATATTCCTGTTTGGCGTACTGATACTCCGTTTCATCCAGCATCCCGGAGACAAAATTCTCATACAGCCCCTGCCGTCTGGCGTTCACCTTTGCGATCTCCTGCGTCAGCCTGCTGATCCGCGCGCCGAACGCTTCCAGACGGTTTCTCTCGCCGATGCCTCCTTTCAGCCGATCCCTAACCTGTTTCATATCCTCCGCCTGTTTCAGCTGTTCCTGGATCACCGCGTACACAGCCTCTTCCACATCCACTGCGTAAATATAGTGACGTGAACATTTCGCCCCATGGGAATCGATATATCCGCCGCAGACATACGTTCCATACATTTTTTCCCGTTTTTTGGAATATCCTCTGGCATAACGCATCATCTTCCCGCAGTCGGCGCAGATGATCTTTCCTTTGAAGCGGTTCTCCACGCCTTCCCGGTTCTTCGCGTTCGCCTCATACTTTTCCTTGGTAATCTTCCGGTTCTGTTCAAAGATGTCCTGTACCTTATCAAACAACTCCCTGCTGACGATAGGCTCATGCATCCCTTCCAGGATACGCCATTCTTCTTTCGGTGCCCTGCGGCCCCGGATCCCCATATATAAAGCCTTCGGCATCTTTCCATAGACCAGCGCCCCTGTATAGACCGGATTGGTAAGGATATCGATCAGCGTCCTGCCGCCCCAGACAGTATGCTTATATTTCTCCGCGCGCCAGAGACCCAGTTCAACTTTTCGCCTGGCGGGCGTGACAGCGCCCATCTCGTTCAGCCGTCTTGCCATCTCCGCATGGCTCACGCCCTCCGCTTTCCACTCAAACAGCATCCGGATATACGGCGCGGTCTTCTCATCTACATCATAACGGAACTGCCGCTCTTTGGACTTGATATATCCGTAGGGAGGATTCGCCGGAAGGAAATCCCCTGTCTCCTGCCGCTGCCGGAATGAGGTAACAATCTTCCTGCTGATATCTTTCGCGTAGACATCATTAACCATGTTCTTCAGCGGAACCATCAAAGCTCTTTCCGCGTCATCACAGGCAAAGCTGTCAAAACGGTCCGTAATAGAAATGAACCGTACTCCAAGGAACGGGAAGATCTTTTCCAAATAATTCCCTGTCTCAATATAATCACGCCCAAAGCGTGACAGATCTTTTACCACAATGCAGTTCACCTTTCCGGCCTTTACGTCATCCATAAGCCTGGTAAATCCCGGTCGGTCAAACTTCCATCCCTTTTCCCCATTATCAGAATAAATGCCGTACAGATTCAAGTAAGGCCGCGCCTCGATATACTCCCGGCAGATCCCGGTCTGGTTCTCTATGGAATCCCCCTCGTCATCCTTGCCGCTGTTCTCTATGGACAGCCGTACATAGATCGCCGCGGAAAATGTCCTGACGGAATGGGAGTCCGGCATCTTCTCCTGCTGCGGGAGATTCTTTCTGCTCTTCCTTGCCATAACGCCGCCTCCTTACACCGCCGCTTCCCGCGGCTTGACCGGCAGCATATGAACAGCGTGCATGGCCCTGTCAAAATCCGCCATATACCGGAACCTTACATCAATCTTTTTATCCTCATAGACAATGATCTCCTCAATCAGGTCCACAACAGCCTTCCGGTCAAGCTCTGTCAGGTTCTTATTCTTCAGGAAAACTTTCGTCCACGCCTGCTCCGAAACGTTCCTGCTCACAGCATCCTCCCGCTCCTGTTCCAGGCGCTGGACAGCGCGCTCCGCGTCCGCTATCCTTTCCGAATAGTTCTTCTTAAACAGGAAATATTCCTCCTGATCAATCAGGCCATCCTGCAGGTTATCGTACAGCTTCATCTTAAATCCCTGGCTGCGCTCAATCTCTTCCTTCAGCTTCACGATCTGCATATCATAATTCACCGTATTCCTCTGCCCTTCCGGGAGAGACCGCAGGGTATCCATGGTTCGCTTCATGTCAGCGATAATCTTGATATGTCCCCGGATTGCGGCCAGCACTGCGCCGAACAGATCCTCTTCCCGGATGCTGTGCGGCTTACAGTTTTTTCCGGCCTTATGCCCTGAGCAGACATAATAATAATACTTTTTCCCGCCGCTCACCGCGCTCTTTCGGATCATGCTCTGGCCGCAGTCAGCGCATACCAGGTAGCCGGACAGCGGATAGACTTTCCCTTTTTCCGGCCCCCTGCGGACATCCTTTTTCAGAAGTTCCTGCGTCACACGGAACGTATCCTCATCGATGATCGCTTCATGAGACTGCTCAACGCGGATCCATTCCGCTTCGTCCTTACGCATGAACTTCTTTACCTTATAATTAGGGGTACTCACCTTCCCCTGGACCATCACTCCCGTATAGATTTCATTAGTCAGGATCCTGCTCACGCTTGACCACGACCATGCAGCTTTCCGGTTCATCCGGAAATTGGTCTGCACCTTCATCCCAAGGGACAGCTTATACTCCATCGGGCACAGCACTCCCTGGGCATTCAGGCGCTCCGCGATATCTCCCTGGCTCATGCCTTCCAGTTTCCATCGGAAGATTGCTTTCACCACCTCAGAAGCAAAAGTATCCACCACAAGCTTATTGTGATCCTCAGGGTCTTTCAGATACCCGTAAACAGCAAAAGCGCCGATGAATTCTCCCTTCTTCCGCTTAATTTCCAGCTGTGTCCGGATCTTCACGGATATATCTTTGCAGTAGGCGTCATTGATCAGGTTTTTAAACGGTATGATCAGCGAATCCGACTGATTCCGGTCCGTACTGTCATAGCTGTCATTGATCGCGATGAAACGCACTCCGATAAACGGAAAGACCCTCTCAATATAATTCCCTGCTTCAATATAGTTCCTGCCAAAACGGGACAGATCCTTGACGATCACACAGTCCACCTGGCCTGCGCGGATCTCTTCCATCATTTCCTTAAATCCCGGACGTTCAAAATTCACGCCGCTGTATCCGTCGTCCGCCTTCTCGGAAACCACCTGGATCTCCGGATGATTTTTTACGAACTCCCTGATCAGCGCTTTCTGATTCCCAATACTGTCGCTTTCCGGCTTGTCACCGTCATCCTTGGACAGTCTCGTATAGATACACGCCTTATAATATTCTTTAGAAGCAAACATAGCCAACCTCCTTTATGAACGCATGTATATGTGACAGTTCAAAAGAAGACTGGCTTCCAAACCTTATCCTGATGTTTTTGACCTGTCTGATATTTTATCGCGGATTTCCTTCTCTGTCAGCGCCTTTTCTACTTATTCCGCAGATAATGTTCAAGACGGTCATCCAATGTCGCGTCCGTATCCGCGAAGGTTGTCTTTACCACCACATTTCCCACCTTAAAGCAATACGGATTTCGTATCTGCCGCATAAAGCTTTTTATCTTTTCTTCCTTAGGCGCGTCCTGGTCGATCACCACATCCCGGATATCCACCAGTTCATCCCGGTTCACAGTCCTGATATCCACAGCTTTCATTTCTTCTGCCGTCATCATTTTACCGCCGTCCTTTCTGAGGGACTTTTCCCTCATGTCACAGGCAATAAAAGAATGCCGGATTTTACCCCGCAAATAAAAAAATCGGCTGGAAGAGACATACATCTCCCCCAGCCATCTTTTTAAATCCTCCGGGCATAATCCAGACTGATCCATCCGGCTCCGCTCTTCAGCCTTCCCCATCCAGCTGAAGAACCTTTTCCATCCTTCACTTCCAAGATCGTAAACACGCCGGCACCAGTGAACTTCCCGGTCTTCCCGTAATCCGTTCCCGGGCCTTTCCGAATATTCAGATCCAAGATGCTGACTTTCACCAAAAACGGCACATCCGCCGCCTTCGATTCATATACCGCATTTCCATCCGCGTCAAAAACCTTATATCCCGGATTCTCATCCGCGCATTTCTTCGCGTTCTCCAGGATCTTGAACGCTCCCTTCTGGGACTTGGCATCTGTCCAGTTCTTTCTCACCCGGTACCATCGGACTACTTCACCATCGCAGGAGTCCTTGGCGTCATACTGCGTCAGATTCCATTTCTCGATGATCGAACAAAGCTTCTCCGCATAAGTCAGGCTTGTGGCATAGCCGCCGTCCTTGATAATCTGTACCGCCTTTTTATAATCCGCACAGCCCTTCAGTCCCTCATACCGCAGCCGTTCCCCATTCTTCGCACCCAGCAGGTAAGCGCTGTGATCCGCGATAGAATCTTCCACACAGGGGTACTTTCGGAAATCCGCTGTGACTGACACATAACTGCCGTCAGGGTTCTGCTCCTTTGTCTCCTTCTTATAAACGGAAACCCCATCCCAGGCAGAGCCGCCCCAGGTATTCCCGGACAGGGATTTTTTCATGCCGAACACATTATTGGCTTTCTGGGCCAGCTCACTCTTCCCGTACCCTGATTCCAAGATGAACTGCGCCAAGGATACAGACGCCAAGATCCCTGTTCTCTCCTGATCAGCTGTACACAGCGGCCCTATCTTCTGGATTACCTGCAGCTCCGTCATCCCGGCAAATACCGAAGCCTGCAGGCCGGATGCCGTCCCGGCTCCTCCCATAGCCGCCTTCACATCCTTCCGGAACCCGTCCATGGTATAGCCCAGGCCAAGCCCCTTCCACAGATGCTCCGGATCCCCATGGTTGGAAGCGATCCCCCGGCTGTGTCCTTCCCGGTGGCTGATGATCACGCCATCCGCGGCCGGGTTCAGATTGTACTGTTTGCACAGGTAAGCAAATAATTCCACCGCCGCCTCATAGGTTCTCTTCGCCACTGCCCTTGCCGCCGTCAGGTCAGAACAGGTAAAGTGCGACCCGGACGTATACCGGATACAGGCAGGCTCGCACATCTCCACCCCGATATGGGTATTGTTCCCGCTGCCTTTGCTTCCGGATCCGCAGTGCCAGCCCCGGTGATTCCAGGGCAGGGTCTGGTACACCGTCCCGTCATTCCCGTCAATAAACCCATGCACACAGGCATTATCATAGGACGGGCTGTTCCAGGAACTGATGAACACAGACGCCTTGGGCTGGGGACAGCCCACCGAATGGAGCATCAGCCCCTTCACCGTGATCTTCCTTCCCGCCGTATAACAGGGATTCTTCGTTAAAATGCTCTGTACTAACTTCATCTCATTTTTCCTCCGTTTCTATTTTCTCTGCCCGGTCATGGAGCTGCTCCAGCACCGCCTTGATCTTCTCCGGCACCGGAAGCCCCAGGTGCGCTGCGTTCTCCAAAAGGCTCACGCCCTCATTGGAAATATAGAAAAAGATCACTGCCGTCCGCAGCACCGATCCGGTGCCGATGACATGGACATCCAGGATGTTGGCGATCCCCACCAGAAGGAAGATCAGCACCTTCCGGCAGATACCCTTAAAACCTACATTGCTGGACAGGTTCCGGTCACTGATCGCGCACATCACACCGGTCAGATAATCCGCCGCCGCGAAAGCCACCAGAGCCAGCAGCAGGCCGTCACAGCCGCCCAGGTAATACCCCAGCCAGCCGCCCACCGCGGCAAATACCATCTGGATCATGTTCCAAAATTCTTTCATTGCTTTTATTCCTCGCTTTCCCATAAGAAAAGACGCCCCAAAAGAGCGCCTGCCAGTCAGTTTCTCTATATAAAGTGCCGCCTGCCCTTTCCAGGGCAGCTCTTTCCCTTACGGCACGGGATCGGGTTGTTCCGTCAGCGTGTAGGTGATCTTCATGGTCTTATCCACGGTCTTCACCACCGCTGAGGAAAGGTTGTTGATGGACGCCAGGTACGGCGTCAGGAGATAAGCCGTCCGGTACTCATTTCCGTAGCTTCCGCCCCAGCCGATCAGGAAGTTCTTATACTGGAACAGGGGCGTCGCGGCGTTGTTGAGCCGGACGTTTCCCTGGGTATGGACCACCGTATCCTCCGCCGTGATCTGGAAATCCCCGCCGATGATCAGATCCCCGATGAGCGTCAGGTACAGCTCGCAGGAGCCGGTCTCGCACAAGGGCTTCCACTTGGACGTAAAGCCGAACTCGATCAGCGTCACATCCGTGGAATTGGAAAGGCTGATCTTATAGATTCCCTTCTTGTCATAGACAGGCACATACAGATACCCACTCCGGATACAGCATTTCACGCTCCGCTCCGCGAAAGAGTCAAAAGCCCGGGTACCCACATCCATCAGTTTTGCGTTGGACAGCGTCCACTGCCCTTCTGTAAAGGAATAGTCTGTCTTGGAGATTTTGATCCAAAGCATTGTTGCATCCCCAGAAGAATTCCCCTCATTGGAAAACCCGTACCAGTATCCGTCCTGCCCATCCAGAAACTCCCCGTACTTGGTATAGCTTCCCAGGAACTCAAAGGTCTCCGGCGTCAGCACCTCATCCTCCAGCACGGTATAAGTGGAATCGTCCAGCTTCTCATTCAGCCCGATGGAAAACACCGGGATCCGAAGCTTCCGGATCCGGACGCCCGCATTTTCAAAGGTGATGGAATACAGCAGGCTGTTCTCGAAATCCATCTCCACCGCCTCAAACAGCACCATCTTGTTGGCATCCGGGATTGCCCCGATATCCGCCGCCTTTAACTGAAGGAAAGCACTGGCATCCCCCACAAGGCTTCCAAAACCATTCTGTCCGCCCAGAGCGCTGGTCAGCGCCACCGCCGCGATCGTCCCGTTGCCCTGGTTGGGCGTAAACTCCCACACAAACTTATAGCCATTGGAAAGAGCCATGCTCTCCGTCAGGTTCAGGCTCCCCCTGGCCAGGTTCGCCGTAGAATTGACATTGTTGGAAGCGTAAGCCACCGGCAAGTTGTCGGAGCTTTCATACAGCAGTTCCTCATCCTCCGCCAGCGCTTCGGAAAAGAGCAGGATGCCGCCGATCATATTGGGACAGATGGGAAGAAGGTTCCCGTTCCAGAGGACCGCTTCGTCATACTCCCCGGTTGCCGCGTAAAAGATGCCCATAGGGTTTAACCCCAAAATGTTATTGACGGACTCTGTGATCATGTTCTCCTCCGTAACCGTTTCCACCGCCCCGGTATTTTCATCCGTCAGTTCGATTGTCATCACGCCTTTTAAGGTCATGTCTATTTCCCTCCCATCATTCTGCGTCACTGGATACCGGCAGCGTTACCGGCCGGCAGAACGCCCCGATCTTCGGCTTTGCCGTCAGTGTATCCGAATAGCTTTTCTGCACCAGTTCCATCGTTTCCACTGCCATCACATCCGTCATATTCTTTCCCTGCAGGCCGCCGCCCACAGAAAACAGAGCCGCTGTTTCCTCAATATCGATCCTGCCGTCCCATGCCGCAGCCGCTGCCATGGCCTGACCGCTGATGGATGCAATGCAGTCCCCGATCCCCACACTGCCGGAGCCGTCCTCCACCCGCAGATACACGCTGAAGGTGTTTGTGATATTCGGCACGATATTTTCAATGGGGTAATACAAAGACAGGATGTGCTTCCCGCTGTGCCAGGTTTCCACAGGATGATGGAGCAGGATCTCCGCGTTGTTCAGTTCAAAAGTTACATAGCAGACCGCTTTCCCGTCCTCCGTCCATGTCACCGGCAGGCTCACATCCACGGAAATATCTGTGGTCTCTTCCTCGGCAGCGCCATCCTCAGAACCATCTTCTGTATCCGCTGCTCCACTGGATGTCCCTCCACTGTCTCCTGTGTTCCCGGAAGAAAACGGAATCACAATCGTGCCGCTGGCATTGGCTGACTTTACAGCCGGATCAGCCGTCACATCCACCACCACCTGTCCGAAGAACTGGGCGTGGTTTTCCTCTTTGGAAGCGAACTCAATGCTGATGATCCGCACATCCGTCTCCCCGATGGAATACTCAGAAGCATTGGTAAAGGTATGGATGCCGATCTTTCCCGCTTCAATCTGGTTTAAGAGCCCGGAGATGTTCTTATCATTCTTGGACTTCACCTGGGAAAGCTTGGGATTCTTCCCCACACATTTCAGACTCTGACGTCCACCGATCTTAACCGTAAAGGACGTCACACAAGTGATCTGCTGATCATCTGCCTGCCCGCCGGAAAAAGTCAGCACGTCCCCCAGATCCAATGCCGGATTTCCAATGGTATCTGAATCAAAGGGCACATAGTTCACTTTTGAGAGAGCATTTAGGATGTTCCCGCACAGTTCCGCCCTGGTTTCTTCCAACCCAAACTGCAGTAACGGATTGACTCCCAGGTTCATGGTCAAACCATCGTCTGTTTCCAGGGCGTAATACTCAGAAGTCTGCGTCCGCAGGTTGGTGGAGCTGACCGCCGTATACCGGGTCACAAAATCAGAAAAACTGCTGGAAAACCGGTGCTTCTGCAGAATCTCCATGACCGATGTCTCCCCATACTGCCGAAATTCCAGCTTCCCGGCCCGGTTGACGCAGAAGAACCCGCCCAGTACCTGCGCCGTAAAATACAGCACATCCCGGTAGGTCTCAATGTCATTCTCCGGGTAAATGGATAGCAGTTCCGATCCATTCGGGAGCGCCTCAATCTCCGCCTGGGTCTGTGCCAGTTCCACCCCGCAGGCCGTACTGCACAGCTCCATCATCCCGTAGGCAGTGCCAATGGTCTCAAAACCATTGAAAGCTCGGTCAAAACGGAGCATACGGTCATAGGCCTTCAGTTCCAGCACATGCACCGTCCGGTTGGCTTCACTTACTTCAAAGATCCCCATGGGGACAGTCTCATAAGCGCCGCTGGCAAGCCGGAGATGATAAGATAATTCCACCTCCGCGTCCTCCAGCGTATACCGGTCAATATCCAGGAATAAGCTGATCCCCATCTCCGCCGCGTACACCGCTCCCAGTTCAATCTCCGAATTACCGCAGCACTGGGCTGTGATATAGCCGCTGCCTTTTACGATATCCTCCTGATCAAAGGAATGCACCACACCTCCTGCCGTGGTAATTTTCCCCGACCAGTAATACTTCCGGGTGTTCCCCTGCACCGCCTGCAGGAACGCCTCGCTCACCGGGTACATCGGACACCCCTCCTTCCGTTTCCAGGCATCAAAAAAGCACCAACCATTTCTGACTGATGCTCTTGACAAAATAAACTATTAAAAACTAATACTGATTATACTGAATTTGTCTGTCTAGCAAACCGAATTTATTCTATATATTTCATCTTATTGTATTTATCAATTTCACAATTAATGAATTCACTTCTTCCGGTGCATCGGTATTTGAATTATGCCCTGCATTCTTTATCCACGCTATTGGAATGCCAGTATTTTTGTGCCATGCTTTATTATATCGAATGCAGGAACCCGCATGGTCTTTTTCTCCGCATATCAGCTGCGCCGGACACTGTACTTTGTATAGAAGATCGGCCTCCATTGCTTCCGCTAATATTCTGAAACCATGACCGGATATTTGGGCATATCTTTTTTGGTCGCCATCGTAGGCCATCATAATGTCATGCATCAATTTTCTTCCATACGCAGATACAGCAACTCCCTTTGTTCCGATGTTCAATAATGACTTCCAGGGATAATATCGATATACTGGTTCCATTCTTTTCAGAAGCCACAATTCAATTCCCGTCACATATTTTCTTTGCAGAGGTGCCGAATCTATAGAAACGAATCCTTTCAATTTGTTCGGAAATAACTCCGAATATGCCTGGCCAACATAGCCGCCCATGGATTGCCCTATGATAACCGGAGCCTGAATATTTTCTAATCCGAAAATATCATCAAGCCATTTTGCTTTATCCATCAATGAAAAATCAAATTTAAATGGCCATGATTTCCCATGCCCCGGTGCATCCCACACAAATACATTATATTTTCCCTGGAAAAATTCAATTTGCTTCTCAAACAATCGATGATCTGCAGTTAAACCCGGCAGAAAAATCAATGTAATATTTCCAGAACCCTGCTCCATATTTATCCAATAATGGATCTCTCCGCATGGGGTCTTAAATATTTTTTCATTCATTACAATCACTCCGTGAAATTCCGATTTATTTTCTCAAATATACCATAGTTTTCCCCGAAAAAGAATACACTTTCAGAACTCCCTCAGCGTAAAACTCACCGTCCACAATCCCTTCCGGGACGTATCCTTCACAAGAGAAGCCTTGTACCCCTCCACATACATCTCCGCTGTCTTCACCGTCAGCGTCTCTGTATTAAAATATCCCACCGTGATCTTTTCCTGCTGCTTAAACTCTGTCAGTGTCTTCAGCCATTTTGCCGACACTGAAAACGTCACCGGGATGCTCACTACGCCTGCGCGCACTACATCCCGCTGTACCGTCCCTGCCTCCGTCTCCCCGCCGGAATCCGCCTCCACATCATCCATCTGTACTTCATAAGAATCCGGCAGGGGGAGGGCTGTGCCGTCAAAGGTCAGATACTGTATAAATGCCATCGCTTACCTCCCTCCTGACCGCAGGTTTTGTCTTGCCTGCGCCGTCACTACCAGTTCATCCAGTAAAGTGCCTCCCACATACACCGGGATCACGATGTTCCCCTGCGGGCCGGAAAAGCCTGCCAGGGCTTCCGATACCGCGGAAGAGATCCCGGAGATCAGGTCAGACATGCTCCCGCCGGAGAAAGCACCATCGGCATAGCCATATTCCATCCCGTTCACTTTTGGCGAAACCACCATATCCGAAGCCACATCCCTCACAGCCTTTTCCACCAGGTTCCGGTTCTTCTCAATACCGCCCGCCAGCCCCTTCATGAAGTCCGGCATCCAGGTCTCGTAATCCGCCAGCGGCCCCTCATCCGGAGCCGAGAAGTGCAGGAAGGAACGGATCCGGTCGGCCAGCCCGGAAACTGTGTTGATCACGCTCTGGATCATACTGGAAATCCCGTTGATCAGTCCCTGGATAAAATCTTTGCCCCACTGAAACGCCTGCCCCGGCAGCCCGGTAATAAACCGAATGGCGGAAGAAAATCCATTGCTCACAACCGAATACAGCCCGGAAAGGGCAGAGCCGATCCCGGAAACCATCCGCTGGAAAGCGGAAACCGCCGCTTCACGCAACGCGGATGCGATATTTACCACCGTAGTCTTGATGCCGTTCCAGACAGAAGACGCCGTCTGCTTCATCGCCGACCAGATCTGAGAGGCGAACTGAGACAGGGCCGAAAGCACCATTTCCACGCCCTGCTTCAGTCCTGAAGCCGCAGAAGTCACCACCTGCCGGATTCCCGACCAGATCTGGGAAGCGGCATTTTTGATATTGTTCCAGATATTCGCCGCATCAGACGCAAGCTGTGAGAAATTTCCCGTCACCAGGTCGATCAGCAGAAGCACCGGAGCAAGGATCACATTTTTCAGCAATTCAAAGGCACCGGAGGCAATCTGGCAGATCCCCGACCAGATCCCCTGCAAGGTATTTTTCGTATTTTCCCACAGAGATGTGATGGTTGTTACCACCAGCTGTACGATGGGATTCTGCAGGATCGCATTCCAGGTATTCGTGAAAAACGCGGATACCTGAGACCACAGGCCGTTCCACCAGTCCGGGATGGCAGAAAAAAAGCCGATGAAGGTCTGGAACGCCGCCGGAATGGTTTCCGTAAAGAAAACCACCACCCCGTTCCACAATTCCATCAGCTTTTGGGATACCGCCTGCCACAACTGACCGAACCATTCTGTAATCGCACCCCAGTTTTTCACAATAGCGATGATCCCGGCAATAGCCGCTGCCACCCCGGCAATGATCCCGATCACCGGGAGCAGGGAAATGTTCAGCGCCCCGAAGGACACCGCCAGGGCCGCAATCACCGGTGTCAATGCTGTAAATGCCACCAGCAAAGCCCCAAGGATCACCACAAAATTCTGCACAGGCTCCGGCAGCATGCCGAATACCTTGCTCACTGCCGTAATAATGGCCACCAAAGGCGGCAGTACCACGTTGGCCAGCTCCACGATCTTTTCCCCCAGAGGAACCAGCGCCTGCTGCAGCTTCCGGGTATTTGCCTCCATCTCCTGCATGGGCGTCTGTGTCTGTCTGAACAGATTTTCCGCAGATCCGGCAACGCTGTCATAAGTCTCTCCCACGGAGGTCAGGGAAGTAATAAATTTCAGGTTTCCATCCTCGGCCATGGTACCAAAGGCCTGGGCCGCCATGTTCAGGGCTTCCTGCTGGCTGGTACAGTTTCCGATATCCGCCACAATGGAATCGATCACCTGCTTCTGGGTAGCTTCCCCGTTCTGCCATGCCAGGAACAGGGACTGTGTTTTCTGGGAATACAGATCAATGGAGTCCCCGATGGTTCCATCCGCCAGACGGGTGGTCACCTCATTGATCGCGTCATTGACCTTGTCCAGATTATATGCTCCGCCTTCCAGGCCATTCTGCAGAAGCTGAAAATACTCGGAAGCAGAATACCCTGCCTGCTCAAATTTCCCCGCATACTCGGACAGGTTATCCCCCAATTCATTGGTCTTATCTAGGCCGTTCTGGGTACCCCGGACAATATAATCCATGGCTTCCTGAGCGGTCAGGCCGTACTGCTTCATCAGAGAATTGACACCCCGGAGGGTCTCATTCATGTCAATCCCGTACAGTTCTTCTAAAGTCAGCGCCTGCTTCGTCAGGTTGGTCAGGTCCGTATCTCCCAGATCCCCCAGGTTCTTCTTGACCATGATGACCGCTTCCGCCACCGCGTCCATGCTCTGGCCCACGCCGGAGCCGTACACGTTTTTCACGATTTCAGCGCTGGCTTCCGCCGCCTCCCCGGTCTCCCCGAAGTAGGCGTTTACTTTAGAAACGGCCGTCTCTGTCTCCGCATAAGCGGATACCGCCTTATCTCCCACATCCTGGATCTTATCCCCCACCACAGATAACTGGTCAGCGGCTTCCATAAGCGCTGCACCCTTGGTGGCCTGGGCAATCTCCCCGATGTCATCCGCAGCGTCCTGAGCAGCGTCACCCACATCATTCAGATCATTGATCAGATTTCGTACCGCCTGCCCGTCATCCACCGTATCCAGGGCATCGGTCAGCTGTTTGATATCGGCCTTCCCACCAGTGACCGCCTTCCCGATCTTCTCTACAGCTGTTTTCAGCTGATCGGAAGAAGCTGTCCCGTTCCGGATCGCCGTCACCAGACGGCTCCCCAGCACATCGGCGTAATCATCCACACTGGAACCTGTAGCTGCAAACAGTTTATTCAACCGCCCCGTATTGGATGCCAGCCGTTCCTGCTCTGACTGTAAACCGGACAGATCTGCTTTATACCGGTTCAGCGCACCTCTAGTTTCCTCAACCTCTCGCTGGAAAGCCATGTACTGGTCCTTCCCCAGATCACCCCGTTCAAAAGCTTTCGTCACATCCTCCTGGGCCTGTTCCAGGGCTTCCAGCTTCTTTTCCGTATCCCCAATCGCGGACTGCAGAAGCTCCTGCTTCTGCACCAGAAGAATGGTATTCGACGGATCCAGTTTCAGAAGGTTATTCACATCCCGAAGCTGGCTCTGGGTCTTCTTTATGGAATTGTTCACTGCGGCAAGCGATTTTTCCAGTCCGCTGGTATCGCCGCCGATCTCCACTGTAATACCTTTGATCCGGCTCGCCATGTGTCATCCACCTCCTGAAAATGGACATAGAAAAAGCCCGGATTTCTCCGAGCATATCTTTAAAAAAGGCATCTGCTGTTGCAACAGATGCCTGCATAATTATTTTAATTCATGTCCTTTATACCATTGATCAATACCATTAACTGTTCTATCTAAGGAATCCTTTGTTACCTGTAATCCTATATCTATCATCAAAGTAATTCTAAATAATAACTTTAACTTTTTATTTGCTAACTCTATTTCATCCCCATTAAATCGCTTTTTGGTCTCCATTAAATGAGATAGCCAATTTCTATGGCCTGTAGCTTTGTTAATAAATTTGTCGAATAATAGCACATTATCAATTCCTTTAGTCTTTTGTTCATATTGAAAAATACTATTTGCCATTATATCTCTTTGAATTGAATATTTTAAAATTTCTTTCAGACTACGCTCATTAATATGTCCTAATAGCCCGTTTACGCTTTTTGACAAATCATCAATGTTTATTTCTTCTTCACCACATATGTCACTTATTTTAGATGACTTTTTAATAATTTCTAATATTTCTTTGCAGATAGATTCTTTTCCGGATTTTGAGAATTTATACATTTCCTCCGAATGATGCCTTCTAAAATATCCCTCTAAACACTGAATACAAGTTGCTATAGGAACTTCTCTCACAGGATTTTTCTCAGATGTCGTATAAGCATATAAATTAAAAGTTACAACCTCTATTTCTCTTAATTTCCACCAATTATCATATACTGAAACTAAATTCACATCTTTCTTTAAATCTAACGCATACTCCAACCTAATATTGGCTTTTGTGGTTTTTCCGTATGCCGCAAAATCTTCTTGAAAGAAAAATTCCTCTCCACGAGCCGTTTTGTATTTTCTCTTTTCAACCTTCGGGAAAAAACCCATCTGAAGAAAATAAATTTCCAATAGCCGTAATAATACTTTTTCATATGCACTAATATTTGATGGTTCTTTTGTTTCAATAGCAATCTCAATAAGATCGTTCTTTGATCCATAAGTTCTATCTCCGATTGTTATAGTAACAGTACCATCCAATACTACATAACAATTATTTTGATCTAAAATATTGGAATTCCAATCTTTTTTCTTTAAATTGATTAAATAATCTCCTCGGTGTATATTGTTTTTATTTAAGTTTGTCACATGATATCCCAATAACCACTTATTCCAAATAACCTTTATCTGTTTAGTTGGATACTGCATTGGCATAACATAACAATCAAATAGAGTAAATTTCTCTCCTTCTTCTGTTATGCAAAAAAGATACTCTGCGTGTAACGATCTACCACTAAAGCATAAATCAATCGCTACTTCTATAGGGAAATCGTCAATCTCAACTATAAATTCATGGATTTCATCTATTACATCAAATTTAGATTTTAACTCTTTTTTAATGTCATTCCCATATGGGAAATTGACAATTTGATTTCCATTTAACTGCATAAAAGTCCCCCTGAAATAGTTATCTGAATTTTTCTTTGTCTTTATATCTTATCAAGGAAAAATTCTCTCATCAAGCGGCTTTTTATCAGAACCTGTCAAAATCCTCCTGCGTTGCCACCACCGCATACTTATGCTCATCGTTCCGGCTCTCCACATACATATCATTCACCATCCCGATGGTCAAAAGATCCAGATCCCGGATGGACAGTCCCAGCTGCACGCACCGCAGGAGGAACAGGGGCGTTGTCATTTCCCGGTCTGTCGGGCGAAGTTTTTTTTAGCCTGCACATCCGTCTGAGTGTTCAGCCCCCACAGTTCAATGATCTGCGGCAGCACCTGATAGATGGAAAAGGTATTGAACCCATCCAGCCATTCCTCCGGCGTATCCGGAATGGACGGATCCGCATGCTTCGCCATCACATAGGCGATGTTCTCAAACATTTCCAAAGAGAACAGATCCAGGTTGGAATTCTCCGGATCATTCTTATCAATCCCCTTTTCCAGGTCCCGCAGGTCTTTGTAGATATCCCGGTGGAACCGCATCCGGTAGATCCGGGGGATAGCGGCGGAGGCCTTAAAAGGAACCTCCTGCCCGTCAATCATGATATTCCGTTTCATGCTCATAAGGTCTCCCCTCCTGTCTCATCATCTGTCCCCTGTCCCCCGGACTGCTGCGTCCCGGAGGTATCCGGCGTCACCTCCGGCAGATACACTGCCGTATACCATCCCGTATAGACCGTATCCGTGGTGCTGTCCCCGGTACGTGCCTTCACATACCCATTGGCTAGGGGCGCCGCCGTGATGGCCAGCGTTTCCGTCTGTACCTCAATCTCCTCCTCATTGGTCGCGGACTCAATGTTGGGTCTGGCCGCAGAGCAGTTATACAGCACATGGCGGATCTTCTTCACATCCCCGTCAAACTCAAAGAGCAGGGCAAAGTTCGCCGTCTCCACATTGGCGCTCTCCACCAGCACGCTGTTGTCATCCAGAGATTCCTTCAGCACATCCGTCCGGAAACTCTCCGGCACCATGGCCAGTTCCAGATCCCCTTCATAACCCATGTTGTTGGAGATTGTATAGTAGGCGTACCCATCCGCATAAAAATTGGACGGCTCGCCGTTGGGTTCCAAGGACAGTGATACTGCGCCCGGCATAGCCACCGGCGTCCCGAAGGTCACCTCCCCGTCATCATCCACTGTAATCAACGCATAATGTACGTTGCAGATATTAAATTTTACCTTATTCTTCTTCGCAGACATATCCTGCTCCCTCCATTTCCTTATCCGTCCTGCCCTGCGCTTTCCTCACCTGTCGGCATCTCAAACACATACAGGATTTCATACAGCTTTTCGCTGTCGATCCAGGTCTCCGATTTCTCATAAAAAATACCGCAGGCATCCAAAGCATCTTCCAGCTTTCTCTCTGCGGCTAAATCCTTCTGGTCCGTATATAATTCCACCCGCACCTCGCTGATCCGGTAATAGACCTTTCCATCCGCAGAAAAGTTATCGCTCCCCGGCAGCAGGTAACAAAGAAACGGCGGATCCGGCGCCTCCCCTTCCGCGAAATGGTCATAGGCATAGGGGAAGCCGGCGCTTTTCAAAATATCCAGAAGTTTATCCATGCCTCAGGCTCCTTTCGATCTCGTCTTCCAGCTGCCGGATTCCCTTCTCCTCCGCCGGGGCGATATGGGCTTTGCCCTCCACCCGTCCGCCGCCCCGCTTTGCGTGGCCATACTCCAGCAGATGGGCCAGCTGGTAGCGGTTTTTGGAATGAACCGTCAGCGTCAGGCTGGAGGAAGTTTCTTTTGTTTTCTTCACCGCCCAGCTTTTGGCATAGTCCCCAGTATCCTTCGGGGCGTTGGCACGGATCTCCTTCCTTACCGTCTCCCCGGCATTCCGGACCGCCTGCTTCACATCCTCGGCAGCCAGATCCGCGTATTCCTCCAATGTCTCCATAACAGCGTCCGCCAGTTCCCCGATCTGCACGGTCTGTCCCATGGTCACCGCCTCGCTTTCTCACACCGGAACTTCAGCGCTTTCTTCTTATAGTTCATGTGATCCACAGCCACGATATTGTAGATCTCCCCTTGAAACAGGATACGGAACCCGTCCGCCGTTACCTCCGCCGCCTGTTTACAAAAACGGACGGTAAAGGCAATGTCAGATTTCGCAACCGTCAATCCGGCTGCTGCCTTTTCATTCCCGCTCTCACCGCTGACTGTGGCATGGCAGGTATAATAATCCTCCCAGACATTCCTTCGGTTTCCGATATCGTCCGCAGCTACGGAGTTTTTCTGGAAGGTCACTTTCACATTCAGAAGAGCGATCTCCATCAGAACGCCTCCTTCCGGCTGCCGAAGAGCAGGGAGCGCAGTGTCAGGGCCAGGGCATGGTGGTCAGCTTCCTCCCGGTGTTCATACAGATAGGCCACGGTATACATCACCGCCGGTTTTCCGTTTTCTGCCTCCTGCAGGCCGCTTTCCTCATCTGTCCGCAGGATATCCATACACATCCGCTCTGCTGACGCCAGGAGAGTGGTGATCAGCCCGTCATCCTCACTGTCATCCACCCGGAGGTAATTCTTCATTTCTTCCAGTGTCACCAGCATCCCATTGCCCTCCTTCCTTGTCAGCGGCGGCTTCCCACGTCTGGGGACGCCGCCCGCTTTTTCACGTCAGATAGATCAGGCGCTGGCCTTCTGCGCCAGCACCTTCACCGCCTCGGACAGCACCAGCTTCCCATCCACCCTCTGGGAGCCAAGGAATCCCACCTGGCCATTGGCGGCATACAGTTCGTTCAGTCGCTTAAAGGAACGCCCCTGCCGGTCCGCGATCCAGTAATAGCTGAAATCGCCGAAGGCAATGGTCTTCGCCCCTGCCGCGATCACCGGCATATAGGCGGAGGTCTTCACCGGCCTGCCAAGGAGCGTATCCGGCGTACCAGCCGTCAAAGATGGCTGCCACAGGTACTGCCCCGTGGAATCCTTCAGTTTCCGCACCGCCTTGATGGTGGAATCGTTCAGCACCCATACCGCCTTCTTCCGGTACGGGGATTTCAGGGAATAGAACAAATCCATCAGCTCATCCGCCGTGATGGCTGTAGAGGAAGCTGCAGTCACCCCGGTCTCGGCGCCGCCGGTGGCTGCCAGCACACCCAGAGGCTTCCCGGATCCGTCCCCGGTAAAGAACGCCTCTTCCTCCTTCGCCCCGATCCGGCGGGCGAATTCCTTCGCGATATAAGATTCCAGGTCAAAGACGCTGTCATTGAGAAGTTCCTCGGATACCTTGATCATGGTGCCCACCTTGTAGGCCCCGATGGATACCTGGCCGAAGGAATCATCACTCTCCGTGTAGGCCCCTTCCTCATCAATCCAGGACGCCGTTCCCTTCGTTGCCACCACCGGGATCTTCCGGTCGCCGCTGGAAGTGCGGATCACATTTGCCAGCTGGCGGAACACATTTTCCTCTTCCAGGGCTTCCACCAGGGTACGTTCATACTCATCCGGCACAAGATACCCGCCCTCGGAATCCGTTCCCTCTTCCAATGCGTTGACCACGCTGGGAAGCGGCACCTTAGAACGCATGGCGTTCCAGAAATTGGCCTTGTATTCCTCCGAAGCGCGGCCGGTCTTTTCCTTTCCCGCGCTGCCGGATGCCGGACGTCCGGTCAGGGGCTGATTCACCGGCTGGGACAGTTCCCTCTCAAAGGCTTCCTGCCGCTCCATCCGGGCGATCTCTTTCCCCAGATCTGTGATTTCCTGTTCCATACGGGTATAGGCGGCGTCATCCTCCGCAGACAGCACACCTTTTTCATTCCTGTGGGAATCCAGGAAGGCTTTCGCTGCCTCCCACGCCTTCGCCCTCTTTTCTCTCAGTTCTAAAATCGTCATGGTCATGTCCTCCTTCTAATTCTTCAATAAATTCAGCCGCTCGTAGAGGCTGTCTACGCTGCGGCCCATCGGTTCGGTTTTCGGTTTTGTCCTGCACTTTGCCGCGATCTTATCCATTAAGGAATTGACCGCGGCGGCTTCGGAATAAAGCATGGATACCGCGGGCGGCTCCATGTCCTCCGGGAATCTTTCCCGGCTTAAAATGCCGTCCGCGAACCCCAGCTCCACCGCTTTCCCGGCATCCATCCAGGTCTCTGCGTCCATCATGTGGGACAGCTTCGTCCGGGACAGGCCGGTCTTGATCTCATAAGCGTTGATAATGGAATCCTTCACGCTTTCCAGCATCTCAATGGCCTTCCGCATCTCCCCGGAATCTCCCCAGGCGATCGTCGCCGGGTTATGGATCATCAGCATCCCCACCGGCGAAATCAATACCTTTGTACCCGCCATGGCGATCACGCTTGCGGCGGACGCCGCGATCCCATCGATCTTTACCGTGACATTCCCCTTATAATCCATCAGCATGTTGTAAATCTGCGCCGCGGCCACGCAGTCCCCTCCGGGGCTGTTGATCCATACCGTGATATCGCCGTTCCCCGCCATCAGCTCCTCCTTAAAAAGAGCCGGCGTGACTTCATCGTCATACCAGCTCTCTTCCGCAATGGTTCCATTCAGGAACAGCACCCTTTCAGTCCTTTCCTCACCGGAATCCTGATCCCGGATCTTCCTGCTCTTCCAGTTCCAAAATTTCTTCATCGGATCTCTACTCCTTTCCTTGCAAAATCATCTGCCCCTGCTGGCATCCCCTGCTGGCCCGTTCCAAACAGCCCGGCATCCGCAAGCTTCGTCATGTTTCCGTTGATCAGATATAAATCCCCGCCCTGCTCCGCCGGGATCCGGTCCAGGTTTTCCAGTTCCCGGATATCATTGGCGCTCATCCAGCCGTTCTGTCTTGCCGTGGCGTAGCCGTTCATCCGGCTCTGGTAGTCCCCTCTGAGCAGTCCGTCCACGTTGAACTTGATGAAATACTTTGATTTCTCTTCCCTGGACAGCAGCGAGCGCACCATGGACTGCTCCCACCGGGATACCCAGGGATCCAGGGTATATTTCACGAATTCCAGGGACTGCTGCTCGATATTGTTGAAAGACGATTTTTCCAGATCCCCAATCATATGGGGCGGCACCCGGAAGATCCGGGCAATCTCATCCAGCTGGAACTTCCTGGTTTCCAGAAACTGCGCCTGCTCCGGCGAGATGGAAATGGGCGTGTACTTCATCCCTTCCTCCAGCACTGCCACCTTGTTGGCGTTCCCGCTTCCTCCGAAGGTCCTTTGCCAGCTTTCCCGCACCCGGCTTGGATCCTTGATCGTCCCCGGATGCTCCAGCACCCCGGAAGGCGCCGCGCCGTTGGCGAAAAACTTCGCCCCGTATTCCTCGCAGGCCATGGCCATGCCGATGGCGTTCTTCGCCATAGCGATAGGCGAATAACCCACCAGCCCGTCAAATCCCAGACCTGGGATATGCAGCACTTCATAAGGGGACAGCCGGACAATGGATCCCTTCATGGTAGGCGCGTCATCGGAATACAGGGTGTACTCGTAGTACAGCTGCCCCTTGTCATCCCTGTCCACATACATCCGGTCCGCCATCAGGGGATATAAAGCCACCACCTCGCCTCTTCCGTTCCTGATGATCTGGGCATAGGCATTGCCCCACAGAAGCAGGTGCGTCATCAGCGTCTCCCGGAACACGAAGGACGTCATCTCCGGGTTCGGCTCATCGTGGAGCAAAAAATAAAGCGGATGTTCCACCGCTTTTTCTTTACCGCCATCGTCAGTATATCTATAGAATTGTAATGGCAGGCTGGCCACTGCCTCCGACAGGATCCTCACGCAGGAATACACCGCCGTCATCTGCATGGCCGTCCGTTCATTCACCCGCTTCCCGGATGTACTCCCTCCCATAAAGAAGGTATACCCGCTGCCGGACGTCCGGTTCTCCGGCTTATCCCTGCTCCTTCCAAATCCAAACAAGCTTAAAATTCCCATCAAAACCTCCTATCAAAACACCAGCAACCCTCTGGTGTCATAAACAGATTCCCTGGTATCATTCCCGCACCGGATCGCCCGGTCCAGCCCCATGATCGCCGCGATCGCTCCATCGATCTTCTCCGTGGACTTCTCCTTATCCGCCTTGATATTCCCTGCCGGATCCGTGCGGATAAAAATGTTGTCCATCATCCACCGCAGCACCGGATGCCCGCCGTGGGCGATCCTCTGCTCCAATATCAGCTTCATCAGCTCCTTGGTGGGCGGCGACATGTCCTTAAAACCCTGACCGAAGGGAACCACCGTGAATCCCATGCCTTCCAGGTTCTGGACCATCTGCACGGCGCCCCACCGGTCAAAAGCGATCTCCCGGATGTTGAACCGTTCCCCCAGGCGCTCAATGAATTTCTCAATATAGCCGTAATGCACCACATTCCCCTCCGTGGTCTGCAGGAAACCCTGCCGCTCCCACACATCATAGGGGACATGGTCCCTGCGCACCCGCAGGTCCAGCGTCTCTTCCGGAATCCAGAAATACGGGAGCAGCTGGAACTTATCTTCTTCATCCAGGGGCGGGAATACCAGGACAAACGCCGTGATGTCCGTGGTGGAGGAAAGGTCCAGGCCGCCGTAGCAGACGCGCCCTTCCAGTTCCTCTTCGTTCACAGCAAAAGCGCATTGATCCCATTTCTCCATCGGCATCCAGCGCACCGCCTGTTTCACCCACTGGTTCAGCCGCAGCTGCCGGAAGGAATTCTCTTCCCCCGGATTCTGCTTCGCCGACTCGCAGGCTGCTTTCACCTTGTCCATCCCCACTGTGATGTCCAGGGACGGGTTGGCCTTTTTCCATACCTTCGGGTCAGTCCAGTCGTCACCCTCATCCGCCCCATAGATCACCGGGTAAAAGGTCGGGTCGATTTTCCGCCCTTCCAGGATGTCCTTTGCCTTCTGGTGCGTCTCATAGCAGATGGAATTGGTATCCGTCCCGGCTGTAGTGATATAAAAGAACAGGGGCTGCATCCTTGCGTCACCACTGCCTTTTGTCATGACATCAAACAGCCTCCTGTCCGGAGCCGCGTGCAGTTCATCATAGACCACCCCATGGATGTTGAAGCCATGCTTGGAATAGGCTTCCGAACTGAGTACCTGATAAAAGGAATTGGTCGGCAGGTAGATGATCCGCTTCTGGGATGCCAGGATCTTTACCCGCTTGGAAAGTGCCGGACACATCCGCACCATATCCGCCGCGACATCAAACACAATCGCCGCCTGCTGCCGATCCGAAGCGCAGCCATATACTTCCGCACGCTCTTCCCCATCCCCGCAGGTCAGCAGCAGGGCCACTGCCGCTGCCAGTTCGGATTTCCCCTGCTTCTTAGGGATCTCAATGTATGCCTGATTGAACTGTCGGTACCCATTCTCTTTGATCGTCCCAAACAGGTCCCGGACAATCTGCTCCTGCCAGTCAATCAGTTCAAACTTCTTTCCTGCCCATTTCCCTTTCGTATGGCACAGGCTCTCAATAAACGCCACCGCGTAGTCCGCAGCCTCTTTGTCATAATGGGAACCCTTCGCCATGAACCTGGTCTGCTTATACTTCTTCAGTTTTCTCACGGCTGTACCATCCCCCCTTACACGTATTTCAGCCACTGCCTGTACACCTCACTGGCAATGTTCGCCATCATCACCGGCGGCACGCTCATCCCGCAGACATAATTGACTTCCTGATCCATGAAATCATAATCTTCCGGAAACGTCTGTGTCGCCACATAATCATGGACGGAATATTTTTCCCCGTCACAGAACCTGGTTACAATCGCGCAGGCGGTATTGGTCGGCGCCACCCGGCAGTCTTCCACAATGGCATTGTTGAACATGGACAGTTTTCCGCGTTCCCTAATGGAGATATCTGCGAAACAGGTATCCCCCTTCTTCCTTTTCGCCACCAGCTCCGTCATTAGCGCTTTCTGGTAGGGAATCCCATGCTCGCTCCGCACTTCTCCGAAGTGGATCGGCTTCTCATGGAAATCCAGCTTCAGTTTCGGCAGGTCCAGGTCATTGCGATGGGCAATAAAAAAGACACGTCTTCTCCTCTGCGGAACCCCCATGGTATGGGCGTCCAGCAGGAAGATCTGTGTCACATAGCCCGCCGCTTTAAAGGCTTTCAGCAGTTCATTCACGTATCCCCTGGCATTGCCTTTCAGCAGGCCGGAAACATTTTCCGCGATCACTGCCTTAGGCTTTAAAATCTCTGCTGTTCGGATGAAATGCAGGAACAGATCATCCAGCCGCTGTTTCTTCTGCCCTTCCCGGAATGCCTTTTCCTTTCCCCATGCCTTCTCCCGATCCCCGGCAGTGGAGAATACAGAGCAGGGCGGCGACCCGTCCAGGATATCCAGATGTCTTAATTCCTCCGGGTAGACCTGCAGCCGGTTGAATTCCCGGATATCCATCAGATACGGATATTTCGGATGATGGTTCCGCCTGTACAGCTTCATCATCTCCGGGTCAATCTCGCAGTTCCCCAGCACCGTATACCCGGCAAGCTTATATCCCATGGAAGAGCCTCCGCCGCAGGAAAAACAGCTGAATACCGTCCTTCCGTTCTTTGGAACGTCCTTCAGGTCATCCAGCCGCCATTTCCATGGGAACCTGTGGTCAGTTGAATTTAAAGCCGCATCTCGGACATTCGTGTGCGAATTCCTCATCTCCAAACTCCCCCTCGTCATACTCCTTATTGCTTCCCGTATCGTCCGGATCCTCCCGTACCGCGAACAGGTCTGTCACCTCATCCTCGCGGAAGCCGGTCAGGGATACGTCAAAGTCCTCTCCCTGCAGGCTTTCAATCTCGATCCTCAGAAGTTCCTCGTCCCATCCGGCATCCATAGCCATACGGTTGTCCGCCAGGATATACGCTTTCTTCTGGGCTTCGCTCAGATGGTCTGCCAGCACACAGGGAACTTTTTCCATCCCTTCCTCCTGCGCGGCCAGCACGCGCCCATGCCCGGCGATAATCCCGCAGTCCCCATCAATGATTACCGGATTAAGGAACCCGAATTCCCGGATCGATGCCCGCAGCTTCGCGATCTGCGCCGGGGAATGGGTCCTTGCGTTGTTGATATACGGCACCAGCTTCGTGGTCTCTACCATCCGCATTTTATGTTCCATCTCACATTCCTCCATTTCTTGCCCGGAGCAGCCGCTCCATCACATCATCCTGGGGCGTAGACCCCTGCCACTCCACCGAGCAGTTTTCCTTCACTACCTGGTAAATCTGATACCAGATCTGGTTGACCTGCTTCATATACTGCTGGGACATGGAAACATACGGGGAAGCGATGGCATTCCCGGTTGTGGGATGCTTGGCAAGGAAGCCATACTCTGAAATGCATTCCTCGCACTGGATCCACCTGGATACGGACACCGCGTACTGCTCCACCAGCTGGATATTGACCAGCCGGTCACATCCCCGCTCCCTCAGCCATTTCCATGTCTCTTCATACACCTCCGCCGCGCAGAAACTCTTCCCGCTTTTCTGCTTTGCTTTCAGGTAATCCTTCACCGGCGGTATTTCCTCCCCAGACATTTCCGAAGGCTCCGGCAGATCCAGGATCATTGCCGTGCCGCCGTCGCTGATCCGGTCGGTCAGCGCTTTCTTTTTCCTTCCGGCGCCGACTCTTGCGCCGCCCCGACCGGTACCATCCCTGGCCATGGCCTTCACCTCTTTCCTTTCCGGGGGCAATACCCCCTTTGATTTCCATTTTTTGTACGCGACACCCCCGCACCGTTCCCCAAGAGAAAAGCTGCGGAGATTTTGACCGCCCCTCCCCGGCTGAACTTTCACCGGTTATGCCAGCGGTCTCCGTTCTTTGCGTGGATCTTTGCGTGGCAGGACCGGCACAGGGCAATCAGGTTGCTCCGCTCATGGGTGCCGCCTTGAGACAGCGGCAGCTTATGGTGGATCTCCTCGGTCTTCACATACCGCCCTTCCTTCAGGCACTGCTCACACAGCGGATGCTCCGACGCGTACTTATCACGGATCCGTTTCCATGCCCGTCCGTATCTGCGGCGTACAGCAGGATCCCTGCCGTACTTCTCGTAGCGGCGGTTCTCTTCTTTCTGGTGTTCCTCACAAAATCTCCCTTCCGTCAGGTTCGGGCATCCCGGCCAGGAACATGGCCGTTTCGGTTTCCTCGGCAATACTCCCACCTCCTTCGGGCATAAAGAAAGCCCTGGGGAATCGCTTCCTCAAGGCTCTCTTTTTATTTTCCGCATCTTAACAATATCATACTTCCATACTGCATATCTATAGCATTTACTGCCAACTTTCAGGAATCACGATTTTTTTCAGCGTCTCATCATGGAGCCGGAACACTTTCCTCATACTCATGTTCAGTGTTGTGGCGATCTGCTCCCATTTCACCATCCGCAGGTACCGCTCTTCCAAAATGATCTGGCATTCCGGATCTTCCACCTGCTTGATGCACCGGCGGATCACCTGTTTCAGGTTCAGAAGTTCATTGGCATCCTCCTGGATCTCCCTCTGCAGATCCAGAATCTTCACAATGATATCCTCTGTTTTATGAATATTCCGGTTCGGGCTGCCAGGCATGTCACTCATAGTCGAAGTTGCCTTTATCGCCAGTTCATTTAAAGACGCCACCTGTTCCAGCTTGCTGTTGATCCGCTCGTCAACATAATATGCCTTCATCAAAAAATCCTTTACCGCTGTCTGCTGCTTATCCATAAGCCACCTCCGATTGAAATCTGTAAATAGTTCCCCTCGGATTGCCTCCTGTGATTGCCTCTGTTTGTCAGATATTTTCCTGAAGTTTACGGATTAGGAATTCCCCATCCACATTTGTTAGGCGCTGATACCAGCCGGAACGGAAAAAGCGCTCAATCCGCAAAGCCTCATCTATAGCATCCTTGTTTTTGGGATGCGCTTTTATTTTCTTCAGCGCTGCCCTGTAATCCTCTGCCGCCTGCGCGATGACCGCGTTCGCAAGGTTCTCATAAGGATCCCCTGTCTGTTTATTGACGATCGCCATGTCCCATCACCTCCGCTTTCACGGCATCGATCAACGCCTTTTGTGTGTGGTCTTTTGTTTCCAGCGCGCGCATGATCTGTTCATCAATAGTTTTCGCCGCAAGGATATGGATCACGGACACCGTCTCCTTCTGTCCCTGCCGCCAAAGCCTCGCCACTGTCTGCTGGTACAGTTCCAGGCTCCATGTAAGCCCGAACCACACCAGGATATTCCCGCCGCTCTGAAGGTTCAGGCCGTGTCCGGCGGATGCCGGATGGATCAGCCCCACAGGGACTTCCCCTTCATTCCACCGCCGGATATTCCGCTCCTGATCCAGTCTGGCGAAGCCGATCTTAAGTCCGGAAAGCCTGTCCTGGATCCGTTCCAGGTCATGCTGGTACCAATAGGCCGCAAGGACCGGCTTCCCGTTCGCCGCCTCAATGATGTCCTCCAAAGCATCCAGCTTCCGGTCATGGATCGTTTCATAAGCGCCGTCATCAGAATACACCGCCCCGTTTGCCATCTGGGACAGCTTCCCGGACAGCGCTGCGGCGTTCGCGGCTGTCACTTCCCCTTCCGGCAGCTGTAAAAGAAGGTCCCGTTTCATCCGCTCATATTTTTCAAGTTCCTGTCCTTCCAGACGTACCATATATCTGGAATTCACCAGTTCCGGCATCTTCAAATGATCAGCTGATTTCATGGAGATTGTGATATCAGAGATTCTGTCATAGATCGCTTCTTCCGCCCCCGGAAGGAGTTTATAGCTGTATACGACATGCCCGTTCGTCTTATCCGGCATGAAATACCGGCTCCGGTACTGCCCGATAAACCTTCCCAGCCTCTGCCCCATATCCAGAAGCTTATATTCCGCGAACAGGTCCATCAGTCCATTGGAAGAAGGCGTCCCGGTCAGGCCAACAATCCGTTTCACCTTCGGCCGCACCTTCATCAGCGCTTTGAACCGCTTCGCCTGCCAGTTCTTAAAAGACGACAGTTCATCCACAACTACCATGTCATAATCAAACGGCAGCCCGCTCTTTTCCACCAGCCACTGGACATTTTCCCTGTTGATCAGGTAAAGATCCGCCTGTGCTTCCAATGCCGCCGTCCGTTCTGTCTCTGTTCCCACTGCCACGCTGTAGCGGAGATCCGATATATGGTCCCATTTTTCGATCTCATCCGGCCAGCTCATTGTTGCCACCCGGATCGGCGCGATCACAAGCACCTTGCGGATTTCAAAACGGTCAAACATCAGATCATGGATCGCCGTCAGCGTGATGGATGTCTTCCCAAGCCCGCATTCCAGAAATACCGCCGCCGTCTCATGCTCCTTGATATATTCCGATGCGTAAACCTGGTAATCATGCGGTTCGTATTTCATCAATGATCCCTCCAATCTGCCCTGGGTCATCCAGCACATACACCCGGTACCCCAAAGACCGAAGCAGCTCATGCCTGGACTCCTGCAATGGCCTTGCTTTCTTCCCCGGAGCCTTTACTTCCACAAAGCCCATCCTCCCGCCCGGTAAAAGGACGATCCTGTCCGGCAGACCATCAAATCCGGGCGCCGTCCATTTCGGGCAGATCCCGCCTGCTGCCCTCACCGCTTTTACCAGCTTCTGCTCCACTGTTTTCTCTCTCATGCTTCCTCCTCTCCCGAAACAACTGAACCAAAAATTCCTTACGCGCGTATATACATGCGCTTCACACGTCTGCTTTCTATCAAAAACACTATTTATTTGTTCTATAAAGAAAAAGTTGTTTCGTTGTTCCATGTCTGCTCCAAACCCCGCATGTTTCCATGCTTTTTCACTGAACAACCCGTTAGGAACGGAACAAGAAGCTGTTCTGTTCCGACAGGTTGTTCACTAAAATCATTCATCTCTTTTGTAGATTCTCTGTCTTCCATAGATGGGAAGAATCTTTGCCTTCCCGGTTTTGCTCCAACCAGCGATTCTCTCCATGATGGCGGAAATAGCGTAGCTGTCCGATGGCTTCATATCTTCTTTCGCCTTTCCAAAGCATTCGCACCAGATTTCCATGTTGGAGACCTCCATCCGGCGGATGCTTCCGTCCGGCCTCATCGGGTCATCCGCGTCCCGGACATAATCACGCCGCTTATAGACATCCATCGAATCCCAGTTGCCGGGCAGAAGCATATCCAGGTATTCCTGCACCAACCCTTCCCGGTCATCCCGTTCCATCGCCGCCCGCTGCTCTTCTTTGGCATAGTCCTCCAGTTCCGGCGGAAGATACAGCTTCTCCCCGGCTTTGGCATATACCATGACCTCCGCCCAGACCTGCTTCACCGTATCCTCATCCATATCCCAGGGCTTGTACTTCCCGTTTCCCGGTACCTTCACATTCCAGTAACGCCTGTTGCCGGTAATGTCCCTGAGGTACCCATTCTGGCTGTTGGTGGTGCCGAAAAATACGCACTGTCTCGGGTGGGGCGTTACCCTTCTCCCGAAGCTGGCCCGGTACTTGTCATCCTGCCTGGAAATAAAGGCTTTCACCTTATCCAAGTCTGCTTTCCTCATCCCGGCAAGCTCACCGATCTCCATGATCCAGTAGCCCTGCAGCTTCTCCGCCGCCGTCTTGTCATTCATATCCGACAGGTTCAGGCTGTCCGAATACCACTCGCCGCCAAGCTTCGCGATCAGCGTGCTCTTCCCGATCCCCTGGTCCCCGTTTAAGACGATCATGCTGTCAAACTTGATCCCCGGATGGTACACCCGGGCATACGCCGCGCACAGCTCCTTCCTTGTAACTGCACGTACATACGGAGTGTCCTCCGCCCCAAGATAATCGATCAGCAGCGTATCCGCACGCTCCATCCCGTCCCAAGCAGGAAGCGTCTCAAAAAACTCCCGGATCGGATGGTAGGACCGGTCGTCCACGGCCTTCGTGACAGCGATATCATAATTCCTGGCAGAAAACGTCCCGTATGCCGCATCCACATAGCAGATCAGCTGGGCGTCATCCGCGTCCCGCCAGAACTTGGCCGGATGCGGCCAGGGAACCTTTCCCCGGATCTCCATGCCGTCCGCCAGCTGGTTGAACACAATCCCTTTCAGGTTCTCATCATTCTCCAGGATCAGCATGAGATTATGCAGGTTATTCTTAAGTTCCATGCTCTTCTTTTCATACTGCAGCTGCTTCTTCCAGGCATCCGGATCCGCTTCATCAAAATCCTCCGCTGCCGCCTGCCGCTTTTCCTCAAAGATACGGAGTTTCACCTTCTCATCCGCCGCGGCGAATTCGGCCATGGCGTTATAGGACTTTTTCGGGTCATCATCCGGGAACTTATGCACCCTCACCGCGTCAAAAGCGTTCAGCAGCTGCCCGCAGGCCGGATCCGTCGCGTGGAAGCTGTAGGCAAACTTCTCGTCAATAATGATGACTCCGGCGGAACTGTCTGCCGGAATATAGTCATACCTTCCTTCCATCGCCGACGGCGCGTAAACATCCGGCAGGAACTTTTCGATCGCCTCCCGGATCGGGTAAGTACGGCAGAAAGCCCCCACCGCGCCGGTCTTTGTCAGCGGATCCGCCTGCTGTTTTGCGGCCTTTTTCACCGCTTCCGATTCCCTGGACGATACCGGCCATGTGGAAACGTCCCGCCAGTCATCGTACATCCCCAGATAAGCGTCCGGATCCAGGATGTCGCCGTCCATGACCTGATAGACATACTCCCCGTTGCGTGACGTGGAAGGCCAGTACATCAGCCGGTGCGGCTGGTACGTGGTATCATCAAACAAATCCATCCCGATCTCCTGCGCCACCTTGCGGGCAAGGGCAGGGTATTCCTCCTCGGACACATCCCGTTTCAGCGGGAAGATCAGCCGCAGACGGGGCGCCTCCGGCGTATGCTTATGTGTCGAGTAGACACACAGTTCATGGGAATTGAACAGAGAAAGCTCATCCAAGATGTCCGGCGTCCCGTGGTCCATGTCCAACGTCAGCATGGACCGGCACAGAACCGTCCCGGTCTTTCTCCTGCCGCCCCGCAGGTGTCCGCCCACAAAGCCGCCCACATCCTTGACGGCGTCCTGCTGGGGCTTTGTCATTTTCCTGTATTCCTCCACTGTTTCCGTAGTGGTCTGCGTGGTGCTCACCCTCCTGCAGAAATCGTCCCAGGAGATCTCATTGTTCTTCCATCTTTTCTCCATACGGGAATTCCCATACGCGATCTTCATCCTGCCATCCCCTCCTTCTCCCGCAGGTCATCGGTAAAATACCGGATCTTCTTGCGCAGCTTCCTGGCCTTTTCGATCTCATCGGCCATGCCTTCGGAGACCGTATCCCCGAACACCCAGACTTCTTCGCATTTCCCCATGAACACAATGCCCATCTTCAGCCCCAGCCACCGTTCCGTTTCCTCATGCAGGTACTGCGGGCAGAGCAGGTGCGGGGCGATCGGGATGCAGTGCCTTTCCACCGCGAACCGGGAAAACGCCCTCGCCCGGAACGTGTTCTTCTCCACATCTCCCGCGTAAGGCGAACAGATATAGACCAACGGGCGGTACGCGGCCGCCGCCCTGGCCGCCCGCTCTTCCGCCTCGATCCTGGTCAGCGCTTCATATACCACGGGATCATAATATCCCTCGCTGTTATACTTGCTGATCCCCATGCTCAGTTCCCCCTTTCGATCGCCGGAAGGACTTCCGATGTCACCCATCTCTTGAAGCGTTTGGCAAACGGAAGTTTGCTGGACAGGATCAGGCTGTAAAGGCCGGATTCGTTGATAAGCACCGGCGTCTGCTCCCTTCCGATGGAGTCGCGGATCGCTACCCCATCCATTCTGTCCTCTTCATCCACATGCTTCGCCAGAGCGTCCCTGGTATTGGCGTAACCAAGGATCTCTGCCACATCCTTCCCGACAAAATACGGCTCGCCATTGACTGTGATACTGCGGACCGAGCCGAACTCCGCGTTGCTGAATACCTGTAACTCACTCATGAATTACCCTCCTTAGATAGATATGAGATTTTTGAAGGGCCTGTCCCCTTCAAGTCACAGGCAAGAAAAAGGAGAGAATTTTTACCCTCTCCCGAAAATCTTTTCAATCTTTTTTATAAAACTCGGTTTCGTAGCCATCGGCTCTTAAAGCCAGCCCCTCCGCCCAGGGCGGCGTCCTTCCCATCTGTTCACAGATCGCGTCCAGGGAAGCATCCTTCCGGCACTCAATGATCAACTCATCATGCACATGGGCGCAGATCCGGCAGTGTGACAGTGTCCGCATAGCGTAGCAGAGGATATCCCTGGATATGGCCTGCACAATGTTCTCCACAAACTTCGGACCGTAACTCTCGATCCGCTCCCACTTCTTTGTTCCTCCCACGCCTTCATAAGTCACAGTTTCACCGCCGAAACGGTTCTCACCGATCCTCGGCTTCACATAGGCAAGCCTTCTCCCGGAAGGCAGGGTAATAAACAGCATCCCGCTGCGGCACTCAAAACGGATTCCCCGCAAGACAGACGGCTCCCGCTGCTTCACTGCCTTCTTTACCGCCCGGTCCACATCCCACCAGAACCGGACGATATTGGGATTCGCAGTCCGCCAGGAATCCACCAGCGGCTGAAGTTCCTCTTCTGTCAGTCCCATCTCAATGGCTCCCATGGATTTCAACGCACCTGTGCTTCCGCCGTAACCGCAGTTGTGGACAAGGTGTCCCGATACGGTAAAACGGTGACGCGGCCCGGCATTTCGTAAATCATAAAGTCGAGCCGTGCGCTGATGATGCGCCAGTTTTTTCTCCTCTCCATCACAGCTTGTCTTGCATCCGCAATGATGTCTTCCCGTGTCATCCCTTTGGACAATTTTCGGATCACAACGCTGCGGGAATACGGCCAGTACTTCTGGCTGAACTCGCTCAGCACAGTATTCCTCCGATTGGCCTGATTCTCCGCTCTGGACACAAACCGGATGTTTCCCGTCCTGTAATCCCCATTCGTATCGATCCGGTCGATTTCCGCTGATCTGTCCGGGATTCCAAACTCCCGGATCAGGTACAACCCCGCTTCGAGAACACTGGGGAATTTGAACTGGATCCCCCGGCCGCCGTAATTCCGATATTCCGGATCGTCTGGATTTTCGCACCTCTGCTTTGCCGCGGTGAGTCTTTTGCTCAGCCATTGGGGAATCTGCCTTGGTTGGGAACATGCCTGACATCCTTTGGATCTCCCGGAAGTCAGGCTGTTCAAATTCTGCCATTGGACCGAATTGCAGCCTGTACAGCGGGTCAGAACATAACAGTGATTCATCTTTTTGTTCCATCGTTTTTCCGGGCTGATGATGACTACCCAGCCGTACTGCCTGCCCACGATCTCCGGTTTGAACGAGATGTGCGCCGCTGGCGGCGGCGAATCCAAACGGTATCGGCTCCGGTTGCCCTTTTGCCCATACGAGGTGATCTGCTGTTGCGGTGAGTCCTTCATAAGTGATAACCTTCCTTTCTCCCCGGTATACAGGGCCGTCATGCGGAACCCATTCTTCCCCGTCCCAGACTTTCATATCCTTGGTCACTTCCTGAATGGGTACTTCCCCCTGATCGGTAAGTACCAGCTGCCCTTCAGCAATACAGGCAAGTTCCGCAACTTTCCCTTTCTGCCGCAAGTGGCCGTTGACACCATGCTTTTCCACTGGCACACCGAACATTTTACTGGCTGATTGGCAATAGATATCGCCGCCCTGGCTGAACAATTCCAGGCGCCAGGTCTCCCCGGCCAGCCACGCCAAAACCCTGGCCTCGATGGATGAAAAGTCCGCCACACAAAACTTATTTCCATCTCCGGCAACAAATGCGGTCCGAATCAATTCCGACAATACGTTCGGCACAGAATCATACAGCATGGACAGGGCTTCATAATCCCCATTTTTGACAAGTCCTCTCACCTGTTCCAGATCCTCCATATGGTTCTGCGGAAGGTTCTGCAGCTGGATGATCCTCCCGGCCCATCTGCCGCTCCGGTTAGCCCCGTAAAACTGAAACATTCCCCTCGCCCTGCCGTCCCTGCAGACAGCGTTCCGCATGGCCTGATACTTCTTTACGGAAGACTTTGCCAGCTGCAGACGGAGCTTCAATGCTTCCGCCACTTCTTCATCCATATCTCTATCCGCAATCATCCTCGCCGCATCCTTCTTCCCCAGTGTTTCCGTCTCCACGCCCCGGCTGGACAGCCACTGCTTCATCTGCGCCACGCTGTTGGGATTTTCCAGCCCGGTGATCTCTTTCATAGAGTCTGACAGCTTATCCTTAGAAATCCCATCCAGCAGGATCGCGTTCTCCACCAAATCCATATCCAGCAGAATCCCCCGGTCATTGATCTCCTGGTCCAGCCAGAACTCTTCCCAGACAAAATCCGGCACCGGAAAATTCCGCAGTTTCTCCTGGATGGACATTTCTACTTCTACATCCCTCTGGTTATAGGACTTGAAACACTTCCATTTCTCCCTGTCATGTTCCGGGAGGTTCCTGGTCCTTCCCCCATTGGCCTTCGTTGCTTTGCACGGCACGCAGAAATACCGGATCAGGTCTTTCCCTTCTTTCAGCTTCTGCTCTTCCAATCCCAGCACTGCTCCGGCGCCGGCAAGGGATAGGGGCAGCCCCATATAGGCGGACCAGACCATGGAACATTTCCATCCCCGCGGATCCAGATAATCGCCAACCGTATCTCCCGGCACACTGTAAGAGGAAAAGTATTCCGGATGGTTCCTTCTCAGCCATTCCGACAGGCAGACACGTTCAAAATTGCTGTTGAACGCCCATTTCGTCACGCTTTCATCGGACAGGGCGGCCAGCACTTCCTCCGGCAGCGTCTCCCCGGACGCCAGGTCAGCCACCCGGACTGCGCCGCCATCCACCGCGTAGCCAAAAAGCAGGATGTCAAAATTCGGATGCTGCACATATTTGTACACACCGCATTTACCCAGGTCATTTCCGGAATATGTTTCAATATCAATACTGATCGTCTCCATCTTTCCTCCAATCTGGAAGAAGGCGCCGGCCATTTCTGACCGGCACCCGTCTTCCCAAATATGATCATCCTGTTCTTAGGAAAGGAAATCTTCCTCATCCGCTTCCGCGAAATCATCCTCCGCCCTGCTCTTGCCGCCAAGGGGTTCGCCGTCCCGGATCTTCTGCAGGTTGTTCAGGCCGCAGGCAATCCCTTTGTTCCCGTTGCTGTTGAAAGCGTAGAAATTGATGCTCGCCCTGCCGTACACCCCGGAATACACCTCGGAACGCTCCAGGATCGGGTTCCTGTCCGCATCCACGATTCCCGGCGCTGTGCCGCTGTTGGCGTTCACGAAATAAGAATTGGCGTAGGCCTCGTCATCCGGCCTTTCCGCGTCGCCGTCACGCAGAGGCGTCTTCAGCGCGGAAAGCGCCGGTATGGACCTGCCGTTTCCTTTCAGCTTGCTCTGCCCTTCCTCGTAGGCTGCCTGAATCGCCGCCCGGATCTTTTCCAGCGTTTTCGTGTCAGACTTCGGGATGATCAGCGACACGGAATATTTCGGCGCGCCTCCATTGATGGATTTCGGTTCCCATGCGTTGACATAGCTCCATCTGGTGTTGATTCCGGTAATTACTTTTGTTGGGTTATTGAACTTAGACATACTGTTTTTCCTCCTTAATTTTCACTGAAATCTTCATATGCTGTATTGAGCGCCGGCCTCTTATCGGAATCCGGCACCAGCGCTGGCTTGCCCTGCGGCTTTACGATAAACGGGCCAAGCACTTCCTCAAACTTCTTTTTCCCCATAAGGGCGGTCATGGCGGTAATGCCGAGAAGTTTTTTCTCGTAAGGATCATATCCCGCGGATTCCGCCGCTGAAATAACTGCGGCCTCATCACTGTATTTCCGGTTCGACCTGCCTTCCACGACTTTGAACCCTTCATAACGCGTTCCGGACAGGGCCTGCTGCAGGGCGTATTCCTTGATATCCGCCGCCCAGGATACCAGTTCATCGATCTTCGGAAGGATTGCCGCGATCTCGGTCTCTTCCAAAATGGCGGGCATCTCAAAGTCATACCTCGCAAGTTCCAGGTTATATTCCGCCCTCTTGCGGCACGCTGCTTTCACTTTGCAGAACCGGCAGTGTTCCCCTGCCTTGAACTCTCCCTTGCCCTCATAGGCCAGAGCCGCCGTTGGCTTTAAGACCTCCTCCGCCCAGGTGAGCAACTCTTCTTTTGTCATGACGCAGGTGCTGACATTCTCACGCCGGGGCTGGAAGATGGTCATACGGACCTCTTGGATGTCATACAGGCCGTCAAACAATTCCAGGGCGCCCAATGCATAGCACATCATCTGCGGGTTCTTCTCCGCGGATACGAGTACGCCCACCCCATGTTTATAGTCAATGACCTGCAGCGTCTCATCCGCCACGATCACACAGTCGCCGGTACCGAAACCGTCCTCCACCCATCGGGAAAAATCCAGTCTCTGCTCGATCAGCACCTGCGGATCCGGGCAATGCTTCTTTGCCGCCTCGATCTGCTCATTGACATAAGAACAATAGCTTTCTGCGCAGTCCCGCATCTCCTGGTCGTAATACGTAAGGTTTTCGGTCGGATCCGTCACATCCTTGCCCAGTGACTTTTCCACCAGATAAGCGCAGAGTTCATGGCAGTCGGTACCCTGCTGCGCGTAAGGGCTGGATCTGTCTTCCTGCTCTGCGCACAGTTTTGCCGAAGGCGGGCATTCCAGCCATCTGTGGCTGGATGATGCCGATAAAAATGCGTGCTTTCCCATTATCCCAGCACCTCCGCTTCCGCCATCACCGCCGCGTATTCCCCTTTATCCAGCGCGGACAGCTTGTCCGCCCCGTGCGCTTCAAGGATCTTCCTGATCTCCGCGGTATGCCCTGCCCTGGACTTCTCCGCCAGGAATGCCCTTACCTCAGTAAAGGTATATTCCTTTGCCGACTCTGTGGGAGCTTCTGTCTTCTTCTTCCCTGTCTCAGAAAAAATCTCTGCCAGTTCATCGGCAATGTTCACCAGGCTTTCCCCGCACTTCTTCAATTCCTGAACCAGCAGGTTCAGTTCATTCATCTTTGACATGTTTTTGCTCCTCCTTCCTCAACTTCACGGATGTCTACAGATTCCACCGTCTGCCCCGGCGACAGGAGATATACCTGCGTAAACTCCCCGAACAGGAACTTGAGCAGCCTTGCCGGGAGCTTCACGTCCGCGCCCTTCAGCACGTTTTCCCTGCGCCCGCCGGAATCCGAGACGTTAATGACAATCCTATGTTTGACCGCCATTCTTTCCTCACCTCTCTTTCTGCAGGAAGCTGTCTTCCTTACATGTCACAGGCAAGAAAAAAGGGAGAGATTTTACCCTCTCCCGAAAAAACTTTAAAAATATTTCTTAATGCATTCGATCGCCTTATCATAATGGACCTTGGCCACCTTCACACTCACTCCCATGATCTTCGCCGCCTCTGTCCTGGAGTATCCTTCCAGGCCGATCAGCTGGTAAGCCTGTCTCTGCCGATCCGTCATTTTAGTTGCCGCAATCTTGCGAAGCTTCAGCACCTCATCCGGCACATCCTCATCAAATGGATCATAACTGGCCCCGGCAAGCACGCTGCTCTTGTCCAGTTCCCCGTCATCCGTATCTCCGGCTATGTAATCCAGGGAAAGGTTCCAGTTCATATCAAACTTCTCTCCCGGATGCGCTTCTTCCCATTCCTTCTTCTCTGCCTTCTGCTCCGGCGCCAGTTTGGGATGCCCGTTTTTGACGTTATTAGCCACCTCGTTATCATCCATCCGGTGCAGATCCCGGATCCACACTTCAGTCACGCCGCCCTCGCCCGGTCTGACCACGTTATAAGATCTCCTGTAACCGCCTCGCCCGTCCGGAACATCCACCGGATACCTGTAAACACCTCTCTGATCCTGTCTCGTTTTTTTGACTCTCATAATTGCCTCCGTTCTGGCCTGGAGGCAGCGAGAGCAGGGTACCCGGTATGGACTTATGACCAAAGTACCCGAAACCAACAAAAATGCGCAGGAAAACAAGGGTACTTACACCCGTGTTCCGTCAGTTGTCTGTCTCACAACTGCTTTCCACGGTATGTCGTATCCTGCCTCACTGCGCACATGCGGCCGATATGATTTTTTTCTGAGTATTTTGAGATACTCATCAGAACCGGAATCCAGAGATACCGGTTTTGATCAATACCTCAATTTTTGTTATCAGCCGGATTTTCAAGACTTTTCCGGCATGTCTATTTACTTATTCTCTTTTTAAAAATGAAATTGTCCCGTTTTTGTAAATCGCATAAAAAAAGAGCCTGACAAAATACAGATGTCTTTTCACATCTATACTTCGTCAGGCTCTGGTCGCTATGATTGCTCATACGCCGATTCGCTCAGTACGAACCTTTTTTCTGTGGAAGCTGACCGCAATGACCGATTTGCAGATAGGACATTTAATTTTAATTATGCCCTCTACTGCCTCCGGGTCCGCGTCAAACAGCCTTTTATTTTTACAACATGGACAAGCCACATGCACTTCCTGCATTTCTTTTCGCCTCCCGCAAGAGGCCAGCCAAAAGGGAATGTCAAACTGACCGTTGGTGATTTTTTTATTTTCCTCTGCACTGTTTGCCGTGACTTAAATCCTATGGTAGCGATAAATATAGTATATCGAACATACGTTCTGATGTCAACTAATTTTGCTTACACAAGAAAACCCTGGCGAAGTTTTTATTCTGTTGAAATTTACGTCGAACTTTTATACCAATTTCTTTTATTCCGCAGGTAATGTTCCAGACTGTCATTCGCAGTTACATCCGATCCGCAGAAGTTGTCTCTCTCACTTGTCGGTGTTTTTCTGAATAACATCTTTTGCCTCCGTTTCTGGCCTGGAGACAGTGAGACAAGACACCGACAGGCTTATCCCCCGACATACCCATGATGCAAAAAGAACACAGTAAACTATGGGTACATCCATATCGCTTTTCGCTGCTACCGTGCCGGCAACTGTCTGGAATGCAATATGTTCGTATCCTGTCCACTGCGCATCATGGGCCGATATGAAATTTGTAAATAGCTATTTGGATATCCGCAGATACCCATCAGAACCTTCATCTGCGGATGAGGACTCTGATCTGTATCCACCGTTCTACTAGTATAGGTATGAGATATCCGTGTTTTCCGATTTTTCCATGTTCTTATTGCTATATAAGGTTAGCCGATTTATAATAAATACTGTTATATGTTTAAACTATGATTTTTGAATGGAGTATAAAGTTTTATGAATAAAACTATATTCTCTCAAAGACTGCAGGAGTGCCGCCGACGCAAATATTCAAGTCAACAGGCCTTTGCCGATGCCTATATGGAACGCTTCGGAATGATCCGTCAGGGAAAGAAGAAGATTGACAATAATATGTTTGGAACAATTCAGTCATGGGAACAAGGCAAGTCCACTCCGACTGCAGATGTACTTGCAAACATCTGTAAACTACTTGATTGCGATGCCGATTATCTTCTTGGCCGCATCGGACAGCGGACTCATGACATAACTGACGCTCACCGTTATACAGGCCTATCTACCGCAGCTTTGGAGCAACTACATGAATACCGGATGGATCTCTCAACAGAACCTAATTGGGAAGAAATCCGTAAACTTGAAGAGAACTGGTCTTCTCACAAATATTACCGAGCTTATGCCCTCTACCTTATTGATGAACTTCTCACTGGCAGTAAAACTCACAAGCTCTCCATCGGTATCCTCGACAGGCTGTTCCAAATGATCTATGAGGAAGGCATTGGCGTTAACAAAGAAGACTATGAAAACGATAACGAATATGAGGATGAAAAGACCGATAACAGGGAATTATGGGCCGTCCAGACCCGTGAACAGATTGATATCATTACTTATCTGATCACAAACAATATCCGCGATATCCTCTATGAAAACACCGTCGATGAAAAGCTTCCGGATGCCCTTAGAATTGACACATCCAAAAGCACTTGCTTTTTCTCCGTTTACGACTAACAACATGAGGGGGACAGGCAGGCCGATCAGTTAAGATCTGTCTCTGCCTGTCTTTTGATGGTCTATTTCTTCTTTCTTGTCTTTGCCTGAGACAAAGCACTTCCGGCAACCGACTTTACATTTTTGCCGTAGCGACCATCTTTCAGAATCTTGCCTGCCTTACTTGCGACCGACTTTGAAGTCTGGCGTTTGTTCATGCCATTCTACCTCCTTTCCTTAATTCTGGCTCTATTCTAAAACAGAGTCCCCCGTGTTGTATTTTCTGAGATGTTGGTAGATGTTGGATAATGTTGGATGGACCAACATCAAAAAAGGCATAAAAAAAGAGCCTGGGGATTGCTCCTCAGACTCTCTCTCTAAAATCGGACACACTCTTTTATTTTACACCTTTCAATAAGCCATATCTGCTACCGTCTTCCTCTTGTGTGAAATGAATCATATTAACGCCAGTGTAATCAATCTTCGGAAGTTCATTCTCAATTACGATAGTCTGGTGTCCGCTCTGATGACTAACCAGATACTTAAACAATGATGCCTGCATCCCATCTGATGCCTTAACTGATACACGCTCTTTCAAGGTTAGTATTGGCGAATCCAACACTATAATATCAGATTTGTATTTACCATACTGTTCCAGATAATTCTGCAATGATAATATCATGATAACATTTACAAATGCACGATACCCTTCACCGAATGTCTTCTTCGGATGACCATTCACACTGACATCAAAAGCACTCTTGGAGAAAACAGATATATCAAACTTATCATAGTGACATTCCCTGAACAGATTATCGATGATTTTATCCCATCTCTCCATAATCTCATCCGTATAATGTGCATCGACATCAAACTTTAATTCCAGACCATCTTCCGCCTCATACTTTTTGAGTTCTTTTTTCATCTCCTGTTCCATATCGGAAAGAACCTGCTCTTCCTTGGAATACTCAACCGCCAGCTTATATTCAAGCAGATGATCCTGAAGCTCTGATATCCGTGGACGCATCTGCGATTTGATTTTCTGATCAAGAGTATCCTTTTCCGCCACTGCTTCTTCCCTGTGTTTTTCAAGGCTCTTAATAGCTGAATCTATTTCATCTTGAGCATCCTGAAGATCACTGATTTTCGGAACCAGCTTTTCTACCTCGGCTTTTGCAGGTTCTACATATGATTTTCTCTTCGCCTCATCAACACTGTTACCACAATATGGACAGTTTACCGGCTTCTTTATCTTTTCACCCTCAATGTCGCCTTCAGCAATAAAGGTTAATCTCCGAATGTCGGATCTGTACTGACTCCGAAGCGCCTTATATCTGTTCTTAAGAGCCTTACTCTCCGCCAGCTGCTCATCAATATCTATGATTTCATTTGCCAGTTCCCGGCTTTTTATAATAGCCGCGTTCATTTGCTTTTCGGCTGAATCAATTTCCTTAAGAACATCTCCAATCTTTTTCTGAAGCTCATCCATCGTAAGACCTTTATAACCATCTTTCAACGTCTGCTTTCTCGTAACAAGCGTAGAAATTCTGGTATTAATAAATGTCTCTACTGCTTTTCGTCGTTCCTTAGCCTTCGCCTTCTCTTTTGGATTCTGATCTTTCAGAAAATTATCTCCCAGCATCAGAAACAAAATCGCAGCTTTTGTTTTAGGCCATTTAGAATACTGTGACGGCATCAGAATACTTTCTGTCTTAGAGATTGTATCCTCGTCAACAAGAAACATGTGCCACAACGATGAGAAGTTTAATCTTTCTGATGTGAAATCATTCTTTTTTATGATTTGTGTAGGCTCATCAATACCCATAAGCGAAAGCCACAAATCTCCGATTCTTTTCTTTCCAGAGGACAGGGTATAATCACCGTTTTCGATGCCGTCAATATTTCCAGAAACATTTATTTTTTCTTCATCAAGCCGTCTAACCAATGTCAAAGGCTTGCCATCAACATCAAGAATCATATGTATAGTATTAAATCCGAAAGTATCATCAATTTCGGAATCCTTCTTTCCGTACATAAACTTAATGCATTTGGTTATATAACTCTTTCCAGTTTCTGACGGTCCATAAATAATATTCAGTCCCGGAGTCAGATCAACTCCTGAGGTCTCAACACCGTTTCCCGTCAGGAATATTTTCTTTATGTAGTACATACCTTTATCCTCCGTGCTGACTCTATTGCTTTTTTATCTATTTCGGAACGGATTTCCTTTTCCGAATAATTAAAATACTTCGCGAATGCTTTCCTTGCAACACCCCGATATTCTATGGAATATGCACTCTTCATAGCATTTGTGTACTGTAATCCAGCCGCAGATATCTTATAGCTGAAGCCATCTTTAGTAACAACCGTTACCAACCCATCAACGACCAACTGCTTCAAAGCTATCCAGCAAAGCTCCTGTCTGCTGGCAAATTCTCCATACTTGAACTTGTTATCACCGTGCAGATTTTCTTCACCAACACCAAAATCTGCACTGTAAATTGTGATAAAATCATAGTCCACAATTTCTTCCCTGGACAGCGCTCTCTTCGTCTGTGATAACAGTAGGAGGACTCGAAGCTGCATTTCAAAATCCGAATTAAATATTTTCATCGTCCACCCACCTTATTTGTTTATCATTCACAAGCATATGACATATCCCCTGCTTCTCGCCAGGCCCCATCCAGTTTAAAAGCATATCATCAATCGCCTTTGAAAATGGTGTGCCCCCTGCTCTTTCAATCACGGCACAAAGCCTCTTGTATCCGTTGTCATACGGGCTGTCACATGTTTGAATTATATAGTCAAAGACTTCACCTTTTGCCTTATCAAAGCACTCTGCTTCTTTCAGCTTCAGCATATCTTTCGATGCTTCAAGGATTGTTTCCGCCATATAGTAAAATCGCCGCTGCCGATCAAAATCCCTTGAAAACCGTGCATATCCTGGCGCCGATAAGTCCTCACGAACCATCTCCTTAACCTTTGCAGCATCAGCATATGCAGACAGAAGCTCTGTTGCATAGGTCAATTCATGTTCAGCCAGTTCTTTCGGTGGTGTCATAGGATCCGGCTTCTTGTACCGCTGTTTCATTAAGTTTTCAAATTCCTCAATATCAGCGGTCTCCGCCAGCGGCTTTGTTTTTTTCTTTTTAACCGGTCTTAAGAACAGGCCATTTTCATTCTTGATAGCCAGAAGAAAACTTACTGATAAAAACCCAGCGGTCTTACCATCATAATATAATTTTTCAAGTTTCTTCCTCGTTGTCTTCTGGATGTTTTTATCATCTTTGATCAGTTCCATGATTCCATCAAGAACATCCTGTTCCTTATCCGAATAGATTTCAGGAACAACATTATCCTCAAAATACTGCTTAATACCCCTGACAACTGCGGAATTATCTGCTCCATCCCGTATTCCCTGCGGAATACTCTGAGCGCCATGATACCAGTCCCTAGCTTCTGTTCTGGATATCTTATATGGCTTGCCCCATCTATTTTTTACAGAAGGATATGTGACGATAGAATTCAACAAAAGAACTGCCATAGGATGCATACCATTCCTACGAAGTCCAATCTCCATCTTATGAACATATGATGAATAATTCAAAATACCCATCAAGCGTCACTTCCTTTACTGTAATTTATAAAATGTGAATCCTGCTATGCCAAACTGTAATATCCCTTTTCAAAGGACTCAGCATCAGCTGGTATAATTTGCGGATCCATGTCGTCTTCAAAGGCTACAAGTATATAATCCTCTTTGACACCTACTACACAGCCAATACGATTTTTTACTGTATCTTTTATATGCGAACCAAAATAGATTCCATAAGGAAAATCATGCTTTAATTTTGAAGTGCCATATGGCACCGTATCTTCCGCAACCATCATGACATCCTTGGATGTATCAAGGTCGTATAAATCATCGGTATCAATCCGCATACCACCCGTACTATGAAGCGTTGCAATTTTTTGTGCATAAATCCCTACTCGAACAGCAGTATCAATATGAGACTTCCACGCTGGCGCTTCCATCACATCACGCTTACTTAAACAGTATTCTATCAATTCCACAAGTTTTTCTGGTCTCGCTTGGTTGGTTTTAAACATCCTCTCAAAAAACACCTGAAACTGCGATAGTGAGATTGGAACAATATTAAGCCTTTGCCGTTCATCACCTTTTGCGTACCACACACCATGTCGAAATGTCTCGGCAGTATTAGTATCAATTCTTATAGCAATAAACATCCCATATACCGGTTTTGAATACGCAAGAACCGCATCTGATACATGTCGTCGTACCGGCTCTCCCTCCATCGCTTCCTGACGAGAAGATGTTGACATTGTAACCTCTGTAAGAATTGTGAACTTCTCAAATTCACAGTATAAATCGCCCTTACCGCCACCTGCTGCGGAAACCGGCATAAAATCAGAATCCAAACGGAAGCCTCTTACTTCATATGGTTTATTAACCAAATGGCCTATAGCAAGCGTAGCCCTCCACAATGTCCATTCAAGATATGCCGGCGTTTCATCCTTCGGCACTTCAATGACATTATCATCATCATATTCCTTCTTACCACCACCTTTGATAAGAAGAGACATATAATCTGATATTTCCTGCCACCTGTTTTTCTGATCGGCTGCATAATTGATCTCATCAGTCTGAGCCATTATATCTTCTAACCGTCTTCTTGCAATGTTCACCTCCGCCGGTGTATTTAATGGCAAGTCTGAAATATCAAAAATAATATTCCGTTCCTTCATCTGTTTCATCAGATCAGAAAGCACCTTTTTTGCCACATCAATATTATCTGTCGGAAGTGGAGCCCCTGTAGTAAGGCTTTTGAACACATCTAACATAGGTTCGGTACTTGCTGTTGTCTTTGCAAGAGCCTCTGCAATGATGTGCTTTGATGGGACTATGATAAGTCCTCTGCCTTTTCTCTGAAGTACACCTGAAATCCTCAGATATCGCATATTCATATCGCAATAATCAAGAAAGTTATCGCTCTTCTTATCGTAATGCTTACCGCGTTCGTTTATTTCTTTTCTATCAAACGGCCTTTTTGCAGGAGCTTTTTTTCTTCTCTCCCTAAGATCAAGTATATGATCTACAACTTCATTAATGTCATAACTCGGATTCGTCGTATGCCCCCAAAGTCCAAACTCAATTCGTGAAAATTCAGATGAACCGGTTCTCTTTTCAAGTTCTAGCATGATTGCCAGTATCCACCTAAACGGCGAAAAATGTGCACTCCCATCCGGTAGCCAGTATTGTTCAACCGCAAGTGAACGCAGAAAACATTCCTGCATTGCCGGGATAGTATCAGCTTTGATGAATGATCTTCCAAACGGAGTAATATCATCCATCTTACCTAATTCATCCTGTTCAAAGCCATTTTGTTTCTTTGCCTGTCCATAAATGAAGCCATAGCGTTCAAACATCAAGCGCCATTTTCTTGCATGACTACCCGAAAGATCTTTACCGCTTTCGTTTTTTATAATGCCCTTATCATCAAGGAACTTCATAAAGCCCATCTCATTTTCATTTCCATGAAGATTGCCCACATACGGCGACTGTGAAAACGCAATAAATCCTTCCTGAATACGCATTGGATTTCTGAGTCCAGTATTACCCGCCAACCATATGTTTATCACTTCGTTTTCGTCTATCCTCATAACCTACCACCTCAAAATCCTACGAAAATATATTCCTGAACCGCATTCCTATGTGACTTGGCATCCTTCTGGTTTCCGAAAAAATATTTATAATCAATCGGAACAACCTCTACATGAGCCTTGTATCTCTCCATGATCTCTACCATTTCTTCCTTGGTCGGCTGACTGTTTGACGAATATGATACTATTAAAATACTATCTCTGTATTTTTCAAAAAGGCTATCAAACGCAGCCTCAGCCCCATTCCTCGATGAGAACGGAGTAGGATATGACTTGAATTTCTTTGTCTTTGTATGGTCTTGGAACTCAACACCTTTCCAATCCCTTGCCAGACCTTCAACAAAATGATATCTGCGCACATACTCGTTATCTGAAAGCGGCGAATAATATGGCGGATCAATATATACCAAATCCGGTTTCTCTCCTGGAACACTCATCGCATCTCCCCATATAGAAACATTTTTGCATCCATTATCAAATATAGCACTGTTTACAGCTTCAACATTTTCAAGGAATTGCTGCTCCATTGAAATCTGCAAATCACGCCTGCCATCATTATATTTTTCTCCCATACCAACATAAGTAAACAAACCTCTCGGTCTCTTTTTGGTACAGGCACGAATGAGAGCAGTCATAGCAATCGCACGTTTATACTCGTCATCCATGTTCCATATATTCGTTCGGAGAATATCGATAAGCCTGTTATCATCATCTGTAAAATACAACCCCTTAAAACGATTCTCCACAAAATGATCTGGTTCTATTTTCTTTATCAGCAATTCTTTAGCTTCTTCCAGCGGAAGAAGCACAGAATTATTCTCAATCATTGCCTTCGTAAAGGTAGCTGACATAGCCATATAATCATTACTGATCACTTTCTTCCCCAAGGTTTTGAACATATATCCAACAATCCCAGAGCCAGAAAATAAATCAAGCACGGATTCATATTCAAAATTACCAGCCACAGCCATAATTTCTGAAAGCAACTTACTCTTAGAGCCCATATATCTTGTAGCCGGATATTGTTTGATCTGCTCGGGGAGAACCACATCACTCATAACAACTTTTCTTGTATCGGGAAAAGCCGTCACTATGACATCCTCCCCTGTTCTTGCGTTGCCCTTTGAGGATATTGCTCTCTTAGTTGCAACAACATCAATCTGAAAATCACCATATAATTCATGCACAAGAGGATGATTTGAATTAGTCAGAATCACATAGCATCCAAGTTTCTGTAAACGCTTGACCTCTTTTGCGAGGTTCCTCTGATCCTCTTCATAAAACTGTTCTTTGGTATATCTCTTAAAATCCCCCCACTCTGTCACTGGAATATATGGTGGATCAAGAAATATAAAATCACCTGGCTGTGCGTATTCATGAAGCACATCAAGATAATCTCCACAAACGATCTGCGCATTTTTAAATATTCCGGATGCAGTGTGCAGTAATTCCTCATCACAAATCGTTGGATTTTTATAGCGACCATATGGTGTGTTAAACTGTCCTTTTTTGTTTACTCTATAAAGGCCGTTGAAACAGGTCTTATTCAAATAAATGGTACGTGCTGCAGCTTCCTCTGGCGGCAATGTAGTCCAATCTAAATCCCTGACTTCATAGAACATTTCTTTTGTATTCTCATAAGTTTTCAGCTTTTCTATAACTTTATCAACAGAATCTGCGACCTGTCTATACAAGTTAATGAGTTCAGGGTTACTATCAGCAATCACAGCATTTTCTGGTTGAAATGCAAGATACAATGCACCGCCTCCAAAAAACGGTTCAATATACTTTCCTGAATAATCAGGGATACGAGGAAGTAATTCTTTTAGGAGCTGACTTTTACCGCCTGCCCATTTCATAATTGGTTTACAACGCTCCATTGTTATCGTCCTCCTCAAAGGTCATCTCCATAATGTCATCCAGCTTGCAATCAAGAGCTTTACATATTTTCGCAAGCGTATCCGTCGTAACATTATCACCATGAACAAGCTTATTCATAGTGTAATGGCTTATTTGCGCTTTTTCTTCAAGGTCTTTCTTTTTCCAGTCTTTATCTATCAAAAGCTTCCACAGTTTTTTATAGCTTATTTCCATCATTGCACCTCAATACAGATCATCTACCTACTTCGCTATAATAAGTAGTATACCACAATTCTGCAAAAGCATCAAACAAAAGTTATTTTTGAAAAACATTCGTTTGATCTAAAAAACTCAAATTTCACATTAACCTTCTATTTATACCCAAACAAAGGGCCCATATAAACTATGAGCCCATAATAGTTTATCGTTTTCTCCCATTCATCTGCCACCTGTCATGCCCTTGGATGCTCCGTACCGCCTGCCACAGCGTATCCGCCCTGCCATGCTGATGATACGGATGTGATGCCTTATGCTTATGAAAGATAATACAGCTGCCTTTCCCCGGATACTCCGGGTTATGGATATACCAGTAATGCCCCGTATTCCGGGACATTACCGTTACATCATATTCATCCACCGCAATGACGGCAAAATATTTCCTATCCAGGCTTTTCAATTCTTCTTTACTGAACAATATCCGGCGCCTCCTTTCGGAACCACGCTTCCAGTGCCTTTTCCACAATATCTGCCGCCTCCGCCGTCTTCCGATCCGCAAAATACTTTTGGTACACTGCTGTCGGCAGCTTAATGTTGACCATCTCTTTTTTCTTCTGCCTGTCCGCCGAATCCACTATTTCCTGGATACTCTTCTGCGTAATATTTCCAGACTCCGCCCTGATCGCCGCCGCATTCTTCGGATTCAGCTTCACCTTATCCTCTGACACTGCCGCCGCCACAGCCTTCTGCTCTTTCTCCGATAAATAAGACAGATCCACAGCCGCCACCAGGGACAGTGCGCCATTATCCAGTTCCTCTTTAAATTCAGGGATCAGCTTATCCACCCTCATATATCTTGCGATATTTCTTCCCGTCATGCCGTACTCGTTTCCCAGTTCATCCCGGCTCCTGGACTTGTGGACATCATGTCCACAAGTTCCTTCCTGTCCATTCAGAGCCGCAATCTCCTGAAGGATGTCATTCCGCTTGCCCTGACTGCTGATCTTTTCATACCGTACCGCCAGGACAGCCGCTTTTTCTGACGGAAGCAGTTCCGAAAAAGATCTCTGGATCATATTAGTTTCAATTACATAGACAATCGCGTCTTCATCTGACAGGTTCTCTTTCACAATGGCAGGGATTTTATCAATCCCCGCCAACATCGCAGCCCTCTGCCGGTTATGGCCGGAGAGCATCTCATACCCGTCTTCCTGTTTCCGAACAATCACCGGGTTCAAAACACCATGCTCCCGAATGCTCTGGACCATGTCTTCCAGCCGCGCTCCTTCATACATCCGAAAAGGATGGCCATGAAACGGCTTGACCGCATCCAGCGGCAGGTACTGGAGACCGTTTCCGAACTCCGTCTTTGCTTCATCTGCCGTCATCATATCTACAGCATCAAATATTTTTCTTTTCGGTGCGTTAGCTTTCATATGCGATCACCTCCTCTGCCAGCTGCTCATAAGCTCTGCACACCTTACTCTCCGGTGCATACTCGATCAGCGGCTCGCTATAATAAACAGATTCCCCAACCTTCACCGTGTTCGGAATCTTACTGCCGAAGATACGAATCTGTCCCTGGAAGGTTTCCGCCACCTGCTCCGTGATTGTCTTACACAGGATTGTCCTGGCATCGCACATCGTAAGCAGGATTCCTGCTACCTCTAATTTCGCGTTAAGACGGCTCTTAATCTTCTTCACTGTTTTAAGGAAATCCTGCAGTCCCATCATCGCCAGCAGCTGCGGATTCACGGTTACAATTACCTCATCCGCCGCTGCCATAGCATTTATATTCAGCACCCCCAAAGACGGACAAGTATCAATCAGGATATAATCATAATCATTTTTCAGCGGTTTTAAAACCGCTGCCAGCATCCTCTCTGATCCCATCTCCAGTCTCAGTTTCGCCTCTGCCGCAGAAAGACCGATGGATGACGGGATAAAATATACGCCTTTTCTTTCCCGGATATAAGTATCCTGTTCTGGAAATTCTTCATCCTCAATCGCAGCAAGCAGCAGATCTCCGATCGTCACATCAGCATCTTCCGCCCCAAAGCAGGTGGTCAGATTGGCCTGTGGATCAAAATCCACAGCCAGTACCTTCTTGCCGCATTTCCGCAGGGAGTATGCCAGGTTGAACGCAGTCACAGATTTACCGACACCGCCCTTCATTGCTCCAATCATAATGATTTTTCCCATTCTTTCACGCCTCCTTTTTCTCATCATCGCCATACTGCTTCATTCTTTCTGCTACGAACTGGGCATGCAGCTTTTTCTTTTCTGATGCCAATCTCTTCTGCAAAAGCTTTGTCTCCTTCTCGATAAATGACTCCTCTGCCTCCTTCAGCGCCGTCCATTCCGCATCAGGAGTAATAACAATCCTGCCGTTCTCACAGCTGACAGAAATATATCCGCCGATATCAAACCCCAACTCCCTCAGCCACTGCCCTTTCAGCACGATTGCTGGCGTTGCTTTATAGTTGTAACCGCTTGTTTCATGAATCTTCATATTTCTGTATGCCTTACTTTTCTTCATCAAATTTCCTCCATTGATTGTCTGATCATGGATACCCTTCCGGCATCCAGCCGCTTTGAAAAGAAAAAGGACCTCAACCTGCCAGGGAGCATGGTTGCCCCGCAGATTAAAGTCCTATTTTGCTAAAATAGCATCACCCCGCCTTCATGAAGGCATCTCTCGTCCATTCGGGGCCTGGCACCCCTCCGCCTTCGCAGTGCAGGTATTTGATTGTAAATTCGGCGCCGTCCTCACATCTCAACCTTCCAGTAACAGGTCAAAAAAATAGGACTTGGTCAGGAAGCCTTTAAAATCGGTCTTCTTCTGACTTGTCCTATTATATCGTACTCATCCAGAATAATAACATCAAAGTCCTCTGGACTATAATGAGACCTAATTTCTTCTTTCGACATCATTTGCATAGTGGCAAATAAAAATTCTGCCCCCAACTCTCTGCTATTTCCTGATAAAAGTCCGTAAGTTCTTGATGATCCAAAAACTCTTTTATAACTTTTCAATGTCTGTTTGGCAATCTGCTCTCTGTGAACAATAAACAGAGCCCTTCTTGTCCCCATCTCCCGCAACATAAATGCGGAAGCCAGGGATTTTCCTGTCCCCGTACTACTTAAAAGAAGAGCTCTATCTATATGCTGTGCTCTCATTTCCATTACATTTTTCACAAAAGCGACCTGCATCTTGTTCGGCTTTAACCGATAATTTTCAAGCTCTACAACCTGCTCTGATACCGCCTGCTGCTTCTGCTTACGAATCATTTTTTCATTCAGATACTCTTGACGGTAAGCATCAATAAAATCTTCAAAAGCTAAGGAATGCTCATCCCGCCATAACTCATCGAATTCCTGTAAAACTGACTGCGTCAACTCACCCTGTTCTGTAGAGACAATTTTGGTATTCCACTCTTTGTTCTTTGTAATGGCACTGAGTGTCATATTGGAACTTCCGATAATAATCCGATAAATTTCTTCTTCACGAAAAATATATCCCTTTGTATGAAATCCGCCGGTTTCTGCACCAGTAACAAACATTTTCAATTCGATATTTTTTAATCCTGCCAGCTTTTCCAGGGCCTCTGGCTCACTGAACATAAGATAATTTGTCGTCAGGATTTTCCCCGGAATATTTCTTTGTTCCAGATCTTTTAAGGTCTGAAGAAGTGGCGTAATTCCGCTCTTGGTAATAAAAGCGACACTGATAAAAAATTCTTCACATCTTTGTAATTCTTCTTCAATTGAAACAAGAACTTTTTTCCCAAGCTTATAATTATTTGAAATAAATTCCGGTCGATATGCCAGATTAGAATTTATAGTATGATCCAGATATGCTGTCTGGATTCCTGTCTGCAATGTTGTTATTTTATCATTCTGTAACTGCATTACCAATAACCTCCCCGAGGTTTTATAGTTGTATATATTGTATCACAATTTACCTTTTCTCACTAATGGTAGAAATTTTGCTCCTGCATAGCTTGTTTTATCTCATTAATCAGTGTTTGTTCCAATGGAACATAATACAGCTCTATATCAAATTGCCTGATTGCCTCTGCCACAAATGAATTCCCGATCAACTGATTGTATTCCTTAAAATCGCAGACGGCAATCATTTTTCTATATCGTTCTCCATTATGACACTTTTCAAAAAGAAGCATTTTTAAAATATCGCCTTCTATTTTATGTAATTGCGCAGATTTTAATTTCCCAAGATGGGTATGAATCTCACCTATTATATGTTTTTCCTCTGAATAAAAATCGGGACAAATCCATATATTATTCTCCTTTGAAATCAGTATTCTTACATTACTCTGTAAATCATTACATTTTAACTTGCTTTTTAAATTTTCAAATATTATTTCTTCCGCTTCTCTTTGAACCTTTGAATCTGACAAGTACCTTTTCTCCATAAATCCCCCACTATACTTCTGTGTCACATCTCCAACAACAGATTGTCTAAAATAATGACTTCGCCCATTCTTCAGAAATCTGATTTTCTTTTAAGACAAGTTCCTGCCAGATCCCGGCATAATAAATACCTTCATTACTACCCTTCACAGAATTCTTTCGATTGCTTTCAATGTTATCAGTAGCATATGCTTTACAATATTTCCAGGTTGCTTTTGGTTTTCCCGGCATCGTCAGCACACGTTTTTTATCATACAAAAATGTGCCTGCCCCCGGCATTTCAGGAGCAAAGGAAAGTTGTTTGCTTGCTGTAAAAATCACATTATTCTTCTCTTCATAAATACGTTTGTCACAGGCGTGTGGATGCCAGAACAATTTCTTTTGCTCGTCAGGATCAGTGATAATGCCTCCAACCTGTAAATATCCCCATACGACCTGCAGCGGCATTCCCAGATAAGTATCCTCTGTTTTATCCGTTTTTCGAACATATTTATACTTTCCATGATTCTGCTTTATATGACGGAAATTACCAAAGAAAAGAAATAGATCTCCTTCAGAAATATGTTGATTCTTTAGATAAGTTGCAGCTTGATTAATCTGTCCAAAAGCCGGTGTCCACTCATGAATTAATTCCCGCCTTCTGTCTTTCACCAGATCGGGATCCAAATGGCAATGCTCTACTCCCCGATACCCAAGCGCATTCATAATTGTTTTCATGCAAATTCCATCACAAAACAATTCGTCATATCGAATGTTGTCCTTCTCCACATCTTTACTTGGGATAGGGAATGAAACCATTGTCCCATCTTCAAAAATAGGACTCATGATACCGCCATTCGTGCTGTCAAATCCTTTACGACTTAAAACTACTTTCATTGCCCTCACCTTTTATCATTAAGAGTTATTTCTTCTCAATCTTAAAACCACATTCAGCCACCGAAATCCCTGTCTCCCGCTTACATCTTCGCTATACCACAGCTTCTCCAGCTTCATTTGTTTATTTACCGTCAGGATTTTCTCTACCAGCTGTTCAGTAAACTCAAGGAAAAAACGTCCGTCCGCCACTTCTCCTGTGGAAATTCCACTTTTCCCGGAAGCATATACAATTCCATTGTCATTCAGATACATGTCGATCTTCCTAAAAAAACAAAGCACTTCTTCCTCTTGCAGATGAATCAATGACGCACACGCCCAGATTCCGTCGTACCGTTCCGTCGGCCGATAGTTTTGGATATCTGAACATATAATTTTTCCTGAGAAAACTTTCCGGATTTCTCTGCAGAGATTATTTGACGGTTCCAATGCAGTCACCTGATATCCCTGTTTCTGGAAATAGCATGCATCACGTCCGCTCCCGCTTCCCACATCCAGAATCTTGACACCATTTTTTAACAGGGGAAGGAATCTTTGATACTGTTTTGACATATCAGCGGAAAATGTTTCTGTCGCATAGCGTTCTGCATTTCTTTCATAATAGTTACACATCATCTTATGTCCTCAAGCTCCAACTGGAAAATCCCATACTTTTTGCCGATTGATAGACCGGAGACATAACCTCTTCCAAACGCCCGGAAAACTCCGTTTCCGTCAGACCTCTCTGATAAAGTTTATGCCTGATCTCCGGATTGTTCAAATGCTCCTTCGCACATTTGTCAAAAGCTTTATGTACTTCCGGATATTCCCACATCAATTCATAGGATAAATATTCCATTTTGCATAACATTGGGAAATACCTGTTCCAGTCTGGAAGACTGTTGCTTTTACTGCTGTTGATACTTCGAATGGTAGGCGTCAGATTCCACAATTCATCATGCGCCACATAGGACCAAGGTACAAAATGATCAATAGATATATTTTTTTCATTAAGCGGCTTATCCCCATAGATTTCGCAGACAGCTTTTATGGAAACAAGTATTTTCCAATATTTTTTCACCTTTTCCAGGTTCCGCTCTTTCGGTGCATAAAGCTTGTCCACGATTCCTGGAACGCTGGGGTTCCTTCTCTGAAGATACTGGATCAGATTCAATTCCACCCATCCCTGTATGATTTCATAATTACGGTCAATATAATCCGCCCATTCTTCCTGTATCTGGATTTGGGTATTCAGGCCACGGAATTGCAGGAAATAATACATCAGCCTTTGTTCCTGATTAATTCTTTCCGCAAGATTTTTTCCCGATCTCTTCCACTCTGTTCCTTTCATAGACTCCATAAAAGGAGCCTGTAAACGATAGGGAACATTGTAAGATAACGTCCGTTTCATGGCTAAAACTTCTTTATCTTTACATGTCTTCACATACTCCAGAACAACGTCTTTCTTCTCACAGGATTTCATATTACTGATCTCACCCAGCCGGTGAACCACCCGTTCCAGTGCATCATTAGGGCCAAGATTCAACCGGTACTCCAAAACCATATACCAGGCATCTGCGATCATTTCATCGATCAATGCTTCAAATGTAATTGTTTTCTGCCCTTCTTTTATTTTCCGTGCGATCGCCTGAAACCAGAATAATTTGTAACACTCGCTTTTGTTATCAAACAATCTGGAAAAATGGGCAATATCCAATATATCAGAATGTGGCAGCTGCATGTCATTCTCCCAACTCAGTATATTTTTCTTTATGTCCGTATGCTTTTTCTACCGGATATTTTTCTGCATTCCGCTTTACCTTTTCCTGAATGATTTCATCTAAGTCCAATCCGCAGGTATCTGCCATTAAAATACAGTAATTCAGTATATCCGCCAGTTCTTCCCTGACCTTGTCTTTTTTCTCCTCGCACCAGACATCATCTGCACTCCACTGAAAGACCTCCAGCAGTTCCGCCGCCTCCAGGCTAATCGATATAGCCAAATCTTTCGGGTTATGGAACTGTTTCCAGTTTCGATCATCTCTAAATTTTAATACCTGTTCTATCGTTTCCTTTGTCACTTTTTACCCTCACTCTTCCGTGTCTCCAGACATTTCTTCAGATAAGCTGCCAGCCTTTTATCTGTACAATATACATAGCAGCCTTTCATACCGCGTGTCATTAATGTCCGATATGTATTTTTTATAATTTCGTCCGCTTCTTTATTTGCCAGCTCCGGATTCTCTTTATACAGCTTTTTAATTCCCTTCAAAGACTGGTCTGTTCTGGCTCTTTTTGTAAAATCTGTAACGATCATCCCGTTTTCATACCGCATATCATCCCCAATGATGACTCCTACATAATCGAATTCCAATCCCTGAGAGGTATGTATACATCCTGCTTCATGAATGGAATCTTCGTCAATGGCAAACGTAGTCGTATTTTTCAGATTCCAGCTGATTTCAAAATCTCCAATTTTTATATCATGTACAGATGGATCATTGACTCCTTCTTTTTTCCAGTTCCAACAGTAACCAGCCAGAATTCTCGCTCTGTTATGCGAGGTACGATTTCTTTCGATAATCAGCTCCTGCATTTTTTCCGGCGAATCAAGAATTCGGATATCATAATCGATATCCTCCATATCAAAATTTGCCGTATCCCGAATTACCAGCGTATGATCCAACCAGGCAAGATATCCATCAGAACCGTTGCATCTGAACTGAGACACCAGTTCCATCTCTGTGACCTGAGCTTTTTCCTCCTCCGCCCATTTTCTGATCTCATCTACCCGTCCTATGTCCTGAAGTGTAACTCTTTGGCTTTCATCAATAAAAAATACGCTACATTTCGCTGCATGAATAATTTCTTTAATCTGGTTTTCTCCCATGTTATGGAACATTCCAGATTTCTCATTCAGGCGATGTGCTTCATCTACAAGGATCGTATCAATCATATTATTAGCGGTTTCTGTGTAAATACCTGAACCCTTGAACATATTATCGACACTGCTTTTCCTGATGCTTCCTTTTAACTTTTTCCGATACACATTTCTTGGTGCTGAATTTTTGGATACATACTGGCAAAACTGATTCTCTTTTGTTAATTCGGCCAGGAGATTTACCGCTACTACACTCTTACCTGTTCCCGGACCGCCCTTTACAATCACAACCCGCTTTTTATCATCTTGGACAGACTGTCTGGATTCATTCAGGATTTCTTCGTAAACAACCTTCTGTTCATCCAACATAATAAATTCACGGTTGCCTTTCAGCATTTTTGCAATAGAATCCTGGAGGCTTTTCGATGGTTTAATACGTCCCGAATCAATCTTGTAAATCAATTCCTTATTATCGCCAGTTCGTATACTCTTTTTAATGAAATCTCTCAGCTTTGTGACTTCCCCACGTGTAAATGCCGGTGCATCTTCCAGATAAACTTCATACTGTTCAGCATCAAGCGGATCCTGATTATGCCGCCTGTAATTGTGCAGATAAGCACACGGAAATATGGAAACCATTCCTTCCTGTACAGAAGCATTGTAATCACTGATCAACATGGCATATGACCACGCCTGATAGGAAGGATGAACTACTTGTCTCAAAGCATTTCCGGTATATGTCTGCACCAGACCATCCCGCCCCGGAATTGCCTCCAGCTCGTCCCATTGCTTCAGTTCAATCAAAACGACATTTGCATCTTCTTTTTTCCCATAACCGGATATCAGAAAATCAACTCGCTTGGATGTCTGTGGAATATTGTACTCGATAGCAATTCCTGCATCAGATGGAATATCCTGATCATTCAATACTTTATACATATATTCCATGGAATTTTCCCACGCACGGAATTCATTCTTCGCTGTATGGCGATGCATTCTTTCATAAATATTGTTCTCTATTTCTACTGCAATTGTATCCTGCTCTACACTCGATAAAAAATTGTCTTTTGTTCCTTCATAAATTAGCATCTAGTCACCTCGGTACTAATATCATTTAGCCTTATCTTATTTTAACATATTCGATACATTTCTCTATATAAAATCTCTAATTTAAAAGTGAATTTTGATTCAATGTTCTGCACGGATCTGATGTGTTATTTTATCCTTCGATACATCTCCTAAAGAAATTATATATTTTTGAATTTATTATTTCATATGAACAAAAGTTTTTAATACTAGTAATTTACAATATACGAATGATATACTAGTAACACATAAGAAATTATTTAAGAAAATTTAGGGAAAGAGTGACACAAAATAAACCACTCTTTCCCTGTACTAATACCATCTATTCCCCACTAACTCCTTTTTAGTCATAATATTGAATAAAACTTTTTCTACACAAAATTATGTTTTCTTTATATGTCTCCCAATTTTTTTCTAGAAACAAATGATAAGTAATCCCTAGGAGTAATTTTTGATTGTATAAATTTTTGATGTATTGCTTCTCTCCACTCTTGTTGACCTTTATCAGTAAATGTCTTCCATACACTTCTGATAACAGTTAATGCTTTCGTCGCCCATGCAAAATACTCTTCTCTTTGAACATAATATATATCAGTAGCATATATACGAGCCTCTTTTTCTATTCCCTGAGAATTAGTGATAAAAATCGTGTAAATATTAGCATTATCCGATATTCTTTTTTCATTTTCCAAAATCCATGTTTTGTGCCTTCCTGCTTCGCTAACATGAGCTATTGGAACATCTTTTATCTGATCTTTCTCTTCATATATTTTGTCTTCAGAAACAATAAGATTATTCTCGTTAATTATCCAGTATGGGTCTGGGGCTCCCGACGATTCTGGATTTTCAGCAATATACCCTAACATTATTCCCAATTCTTTATGCCCTCTTTCAAATGTTTTTCCGTCTGTAGAATTTAGTGCCTCTAACACTTCATTAATTCTTTTTTCTAATTTAGGTAGCGTCGGTATAGAAGTAAAAATATCTTCTATACGTACAATACAATCAAAGAAAAAATCATTTATATCACTTTCTTCTCTTTTCAAAGAAAACAATTTGGAAGGTAGTTCTGATAGCCATCGTATACTAATATTGCCATTTAATGCATCCTGATAATATTCTATACTAGGTATTCTGTACTCCGATTCTCCTTTTTTAAAAAGATAGTAAGCCATACACCCTGTCATATAATTCCAAAAACATTTATATCCACTCAAAGCTGGAGCATCCAGCGTTGCAACAATATTACATGCATAGTCATATGCAACTTTATAGTCTTTTTTCCATATTGCATACTGAAACTTTAATTCTAAAATTGCTGATTCATATAATTTTTTATTAAGTTCCTGTTCAACTTTATCTTCTTCGTTCCAATATCCATTTCTTAATTCTACAATATACTCCTCTGCATTTAACCATTCTTCAGTTTTACTAAAGAAATCTTTAGCTTGAACTATCATATCGTCAATCGTTTCATATTCGACCGAATTTTCTAAACCAAACTGTATCTCAGCTCTTAACTCTGGAGGATATTGACTCATCTTTTTCTGTTTTGTCAAATCATTTTGAATAGTATCACCCATGACACAAACAATAGAATAATCACTAGGATTCCTGGAACACCTGCCCACTGCCTGAATTATCCTCGTTCGTATTCTTTCTGAGTATAATTTAGATGCTCCCATTCTAATAGCCAAAAATCTTTCTTGTAGATTAGTTACTTTGGGAAGATTCCAAATAAACAATAATCTACTTTCTTCATCAGAAAAATCTACACCATCAAATCTATTAGCCAGTATAACTGTTGCCTCATCAGCATTAATAAACTCTTGCTTAGAATTTTCTACACTTTGGGTTTCAAAAACCTGAACTTGAGCTAGATTATTTATGTAGAATTCTTTTATTTCATCGGCTGATAATATATCTGGAACAAGGAATACGCTTTTTTTACATAATTTTTGAAGCGATATGACAATTTCTCCATACTGTTCCTCACCCAATGATAAATCTGGAAAGACAAAAAATTTTCTCCCTAATCCTTTTTTATCCCAGTCATTTACGATTGGTAAACGACATATGTTTTCTAATCCAGTAATACGTTCTAACTCTCCACTCCTACCTAATGTTGCCGACATTAAAACCTTTTGCTTTACTTCTGCAAATGCTCTATGAGTCATGGTTGGTGCAATCCAAGGACGTATAAGTATTTTCCCATTTGCAAGATATATATTACATTCTTCCAAATTTTCGTATATTCTTCCAAATGCATAATAATTCGCTGTTCCTTCTTTTATGCCTTTTTGCAATATTGCTTGAAGTTCATCCATTTTATTTAACAATAAAGGCATCGGTAACATATTACACCAAGTTGTCACTTCAGGAATATATTCATCTTCTATCAAATAATTGTAATCCGTTTCACTGATTAACGATTTAAGTAATTCTGTCATTTCCCAAAACAGGCCATCTTCTTTATCAATTTGAACTGTCCAATTCGATATTATATAATCTTCACATGAATGAACATCATCCATTATTAAAACATCCACATCTTCAAAAAAAGAATGCACAGCAAAAAAAGAACTATATGTTGTAACACCAATAGTATCCGCCAAAAGAAAACTGCTTTTATCTTTTGTCAAATAATTTTTTTGTTTTCCGCAAAAAGCAATTGCTTTTAGTCCATATTTTGACTTTGCCTGTTCAACAACTTGATAAACTAATTGATTAGTCGGGCATAAAAAAAGAACTTTTTCTTTATTTTTTCTTCGTCTATATTCTCCAATCAATAGTCCGACTAATGTTTTTCCACTTCCTGTCGGCAATTCTAATGCTAATGCTTTTTTGTCTTTATTCTTCATATATGAGTCAAGCATAGCTGATTGATAATCTAATGGCCCCATAATCTTTTTTAATTTATTATCCTGATACATCTCTTGGGGTGAAGAATAAGAAAATATTTCTTTTTTATGTGTTTTGAATGCCATAAAACGCTCCTTTCAAATTTTTTACTAAAACTTCCCACACCAATACGGTGTGTTGAACCTTGAAAATTCAATATTTCAGCCAATAAAAAAGGCATAAACCTGTCCCGTTTGGTATAATGGAATTGACGAAAAACCATCTATACAAAGGAGATTTATGCCATGTCCAGTATACCACAAAACTATTGCGATGAGAACGAGTTAATTGATTGTGTTCAGAGATTTTTTTCCAGGCATCATGTCGGCAAGCTTCTCGCCAAATGCAATGGGATGAAAGAAAAAGGTGTTTCACCTGTTTCTCTGCTCCGCTACAAGCTCAGCAACATTTTTGTCGGAAGAAGCATGTATATGCAGCAACGAACTGGCTCTTTTAAGGAAGATTTTTCAAAGAACACTTTTTATCGGTTCCTAAATTCGGCAAAAACAAACTGGCTCCGTTTTACTTCTCTTCTGGCTGCTGATATCGTCAATAATGATCTCAAAG